>NZ_VWWK01000222.1:0-9516 GCF_011753035.1 Burkholderia sp. Ax-1720
CGGCTGGCCGAGGCGGCCGCGCGCACGCCCGCGCTGGCCGGCTGGCTGGCGCGCAACGTCGCCGCGCATCGGGATCCGGCGCTGCGCATCGTCACGCTGTCCTTCAAGCGCACCCTGCAGGCGCCCGGCGACGCCTCGGCCGACCAGCTCGAGCGCGTCGCCGGCCTGGTCGACCGTTTCTCCGCCGGCGAGGCGCGCGTCACGCATGCGCAGAACGTGGTGCTGCCCTGGGTGCACGCCGACGACCTGCTGGCGCTGTGGGAAGCGGCGCGCGCCGAGGGCCTGGCCAGCGCCAACGTGCACCTGCTGACCGACATGATCGCCTGCCCCGGCGGCGATTTCTGCGCGCTGGCCAATGCGCGCTCGCTGCCGATCGCCGATGCGATCGCCGAGCGCTACCAGGATCTCGACGAGCTGGAGGATCTCGGCGAGATCGACCTGCATATCAGCGGCTGCATCAATTCCTGCGGCCATCATCACAGCGGCCATATCGGCATCCTCGGCGTCGACAAGGACGGCCGCGAGTGGTACCAGCTCACACTGGGCGGCGCCGACGGCTCCGCGCGCGGCGGCCAGGCGCGCGCCGGCAAGGTGATCGGCCCGTCGTTCTCGGCGCGCGAGGTGCCGGACGTGATCGACGCGGTGCTGTCGGCCTATCTCGGGTTGCGCCTGCCAAGTGCGGCGGCCACCGGCAATGAAGGCCGCCGCGAAACCTTCGCCGAGACCGTCGCGCGCGTCGGCCTCGAACCGTTCAAGGCGGCGGCCGATGCCGCGCGCATCGTCGAGGAGGCACCTGCCGCATGAACGCACCCGATCCACTCCTGCTGCTGACGGCAGCGGAACACGCGGCCCAGGGCGGCGACGCGAACGGCGAGGTGCTCGCGCTGGCCAACGATGCCGACGTGATCGAGCAGGCCGAGGCGATCGCCAAGGCGGGCCGCGTGGAGCTGCATTTCCCGAGCTTCACCGATGGCCGCGCCTACAGCCAGGCCTATCTGCTGCGGCGCCGGCTCGGCTTTCGCGGCGACCTGCGCGCCACCGGCGAGGTGCTGGCCGACCAGTTGATGCTGATGCAGCGCACCGGTTTTTCCAGCGCGGTGCTGGCCGAGGGCGTCGCGCCCGAGGATGCGCGGCGCCAGTTGGCGCGCTTCCCGGCCTTCTACCAGGGCGATGCCAGGCGGGACGCGCCCTATCGGCGCGAGGGGGAAGACGGCACGACGGCGGACGCGGCGGACGCGACGGCGCCATCCGCCTGACGCAAGCCGGGATGACCGTCCCGGCAATCGCGCTTCAACCCTGCCCGCCCATCGCCGGGCAGGAAGCCGGAATCGGCTGCCCCAGCAGGACCGCCCTGCCGCATTCGGAGGTGAACATGCGCAGGTTGTCGTGGCCGACGCCGGGCACCTCCACCAGCGTCTGCGCAAAGTCGGAAGGATGCCGCGCGCGCAGGTAGTCGAAATAAGCCAACCCGCGCGCGAGCCGGTTCGGTCCCTGGGCCATCGCCGCGCAGGAGCGATCGATGAAGTGCGTGGCGGGATCCGTGTCGGCCGTGCCGAGCAGGTAAACCACGTCGCGCGCCACGTAACGGCGCTCGAAATCGGCCTTGCCCTGCGCCGTCACATAGGGCGGCGCGCCGTCGAAGCCGTATTTCCAGCGGTTCACGCCTTCGCAATCCGCCGGCGGCGCCGACGCGGCAGCCGGCCGCCGATCGTCGAAATAGAGGTAGCTGGACGGGTTCGCCACCACGTAGCGAACCGCCACGCCCAGCCTGGCGAGCGCCTCGTCGCCATGGCCGACCACCGCGTAGCGCTGCAGCAGTTGCGCGCCGGCCGAATGCCCCGCCACCACCACGCTGCCCAGCGCCGGATAGCGCCGGCGATCGGCGAAGCGCGCCAGCAGCGCGTCGAGCACCGCCATCGATCCGAGCGGCGCCGGCTGGCGCGCCGCCTCGCCGGCCTTCCAGCCGCGCTGGGACCAGGCCAGCGTCTGTGGCGGCAAGTCGAAGGCCCGCGCATCCGCGCGCGTCAGGAACTGCGGCGCGACCACCAGCACGTGCTTGCCGGCCTCTCCCGCCTGCGCGATCACCTGCTGTCCCGTGGCTTCATAGACGTCGGCATTCCTGAGCGTGCCGTGCAGCACGATCAGCACGCGCGTGACGTCGGGCGCGGGCGCCTCGAGATCGCGGTTCGCATAAACGGGCAGCTCGCCGCTGCCCTGGGCCGTGTCGATATGCAGCCGCTGCGGCGCGACGGCCTTGACCGGCGCATCGAGCCGGGTGGCCTGCCGGCGCGCCGACGCGTCGCCGGGCGGCTGCGCCAGCGCGGCGAGCGTGGCCGACACGAAAGCGACCACGAGACCGGCACGAAGACGATACGGGGAGGTTCGGAGCATCGATGGTGGCCCTGGGAGCGCTGATTGGAGGATTGAACACCGGATCGAAGCGAAACCCGTCGCCGAAAAATATTTCCTTCCGTTACAGCCCGCCGCCCCGCCTCGCCCGCCCCGCCCCACCTCGCCCGCGCCGCCAACTCAGGCCGTCACGCCCTCGGCCACCACCCGCGCCGCGTCGGTCGCCGTGCCCGTCACCCCGGCGATCCGCGCCACCAGGTACTCCGCATCGCGCGCGATGCCCGAGAAGCGTCCCGATCCCCAGGTATGCAGCCAGGGCAGGCCGACGAAGTAGAGCCCCGGCGCCTCGGTCACGCCGCGCCGATGGGCCGGGTAGCCGCGGCCGTTGAACACCGGCACGTCGATCCAGCCGAAGTCGGGCGTGAAGCCGATGCACCAGACGATCGCGGCGATCCCGCTATCGGCCAGGTGCAGCGCCGCGCGCTCGGCGGCCGGGCGCCAGTTCGCTTCGTAGCGCGTCGGCGGTGGCGCCGCGATGCCCTGCTTGGCGATGAAGGCGTCGATGCTGGCGTTGATGCCGTTGTAGGTCTCGTCGGCGCGATCCAGGCACTCGCCCAGGTTGGTCGCGAAACGCAGCGCGCCGTCGCGATAGTCGTCGAGGCGGCCATACAGCTCCATGCCCTCGGTCGCGAAACGGCGCAGGTCGATGTCGCGGCCGCCGTCGCGCCCCGTCACGTAGTGATTGGTGTTGTCGCGCACGCCCTCGCGCAGTGGATGCTTCTCGACCGGCATCTCGTAGTAGTGCATGTCGGCCAGCCAGTCGACCACGTCGCGACCGCGATAGAAGCGCGCGCAGCGCGGCGCGTCGCCAACCGCGAGCGTCACGCGCCGCCCGGCCAGGTGCAGGTCCTCGGCGATCTGCGCGCCCGACTGCCCAGAGCCGACCACCAGCACCCCGCCCTCGGGCAGCGCCGCCGCGTTGCGATAGGCCGAGGACTGGATCTGCGCGATCGAGGCCGGCAGCCGCTCGGCCAGGCGCGGCACGATCGGCGTGTGATAGCCGCCCGAGGCCACCACCACCTGGTCGGCCGTGTAGGCGCCGCGCGTGGTGAGCACCCGGTAGCGGCCGTCTTCCTCGCGCGTCACGCGCAGCACGCCGGTGTGCTCCAGCACCGGCGCGTCGACCATCGCGACGAAGCCGTCGAGGTAGTCGATGATCTCGTCGCGGGTCATGAAGCCGTGCGGATCGTCGCCGCGATAGGGATGGCCCGGCAGTTGGCACTGCCAGTTCGGCGTGACC
Source organism: Burkholderia sp. Ax-1720 (assembly GCF_011753035.1). Lineage (NCBI taxonomy): Bacteria > Pseudomonadati > Pseudomonadota > Betaproteobacteria > Burkholderiales > Burkholderiaceae > Burkholderia > Burkholderia sp. Ax-1720. The sequence continues at coordinate 3,650 of NZ_VWWK01000222.1, forward strand.
AGGCAGAACGCGTCCCAGCGCTGCCGCCGCCAGCCGTGCGTGACGGTTTCCTTCTCGAACACCAGGTGCTCGATGCCGGCCTGCTTCAGGTAGTAGCTGATCGACAGCCCCGCCTGGCCGCCGCCGACGACCAGCACGGGGTAATGCGGAATCGCCTCGGGCGGGGTGGACGAGGCGTTATCGGAAATCGCGGAAGTCGACATGTTTGGGCTCCTGAAGATAGGCGGACCGGGTTCCGGGCACGGGCGGCCGGTTCATTCGAGCGCGAGCACGGTCACGCTGGCCTCGGCCTGCTGGCCGAAGCGCTCGGCCAGCGCCTCGATGCGGGCGAGCTCGTCCATCGCGGCCGAGCAGGCGAAGCCGAACTTGGCGCGCACCCGCTCCGAGGCGATCCCGAGCGATTCACGCGAGCGCGCGACGAAGTCGTCGAGCGGGTACTCGCTGCCGGGCGTGAAGTAGTCGGCGACGACGGTGGACGGCGAATAGCAGCGCGTTTCCGTGGCATCGGGCCAGCGGACCCGGAAGTGCATGACGGGCATGATCAGGTTTCCTGTTGTGCGGTGATGAGGGGAGGATCGGCGAGTTCGACGGCCGGCTCGCGCTGGCGCGCTCGCAGCCAGTCCCGATAGATCGCCAGATGGGCGGCCGCGCTGGCGGCCCAGCCGAAGCGCGCCAGCAGCGCCGGCACCGCCTCGCGGAAATCGGGCAGCCGCTGGCCGTCGAGCGCGTCGCGCAGCGCGGCGGCGATCGAGGCCGGCTCGCCGGGGTCGGACCACACGGCGGTACGCGCGTCGAGATGCTCGGTGAAGGGCGCGATGCGCGACACCACCACCGGCCGCCGCGCCGCCAGCGCCTCGAGCACCACCAGCCCGAAGCCCTCGCGCAGCGAGACCATCGACACCACGTCGGCCGCATGCAGCAGCGCGACGATCTGCGTGTCGTCGAGCGTACCCGTCGCCACCACCGCCTCGCCGGCGCCGATCTTCAAACCCAGCTCGGCCGCGCGCGCGACGAAGCCGCGTGTATAGGCATCGTGGTCGAGCAGGCTCGCGCCGCCGGCGATCACCAGCTGCATGCCCGGTTGCGCGCGCCGCAGCAGCGCGAAGGCTTCGAGCAGGGCGCGCGTGTTCTTGCGCGCCTCGATACCGCCGATCGCCAGCACGATCGGCCCCGCCTCGCGCAGGCCGAAGCGCCGGCGTATCGCATCGATATCGGCCCTGTTGGCGCTGCCGAAGCGCTCGACATCGACGCCATTGGCCACCTGCAAGGCCGCCACATCGTGTTCGTCGCGCATCTGCGCGGTCCATGCCGCGCTCACGCACAGCACGCGATCGGCATCGCGCCAGGCGCGCCGCTGCCAGGCGGCCAGGCGCGGATCGGCGAAGGTATCGAGATGATGGACGGTGCGCAGGAAACCCGGGATCGCGCCTTCGGCCTTCCATTCGGCCAGCGCGTTGCCGCTGATGCTGTCCTGCGCGTGCAGCACGTCGAAGCGGGCCAGCTCGCGGCGATCGAAGGCGGCACGGATCGCGGCGATCCGCGTGGCCACCATCGACACCGTATCGGCAGCCTTCGCCGGCGTGTGCGCCAGCACCACGCGATAGGCCTCGCCTTCGCCGTCGCGGCGGAACATCCGCTCGCCCGGTTCGGCCGGCGCCACCACGCTGACCTCGTGCCCGGCCGCGCCGAGCGCGCGCGCCAGTTCCAGCGTATGGACCACGCCGCCGCGCGGATTCACCGAATGCGTGAACAGCCCGATCCGCAGGCGCGCCGCGCTCATCGCGCCGCTCCCGGCGCGGCGCCGATGAAGGGCGTCTCGCGCAGGTCCCACAGGCGCCCGGATTCGCCGCCTTCGGCGAGCACCAGCTCGCGCGACGCGTCGACCACGCCGATCGGCGCGCAGGCCAGGCCGCGCGCGACGAAGCGCTCGACCACCTGCGCCACCCGCGCCTCGCGCACCGACAGCAGGAAGCCGTAGCTGGGAAAGGCGCCGAGCCAGCGATCGAAATCGACGTCCTCGGGACGCGGCACCGCGTCCAGATCGATACGCGCGCCGACCTGCGAGGCCTCCAGCAACATCAGCGCGGTGCCCAGCAGGCCCGCCATGCTGATGTCCTTGGCGGCCTCGCACAGGCCGTCCTCGGCCAGCACCGGCAGCAGTTCCAGGTCGCCGCGCAGCCGCGCGCCCGGTGCACCCACCGAGGCGTTCCAGAACGGATAGGGATCCTCGAAGCGCCCACGCAGGTCGACGGCCATCAGCAGCCGGTCGCCGGGGCGCGCCGCGAAGCTCGACAGCAGCCGGCGCGCACGGCCTAGCACCGCCACCGCGAGCTGCGCGCTGCCGGCGCGCGCGTTGCTGTGGCCGCCGACGATCGGCACGCCGTAGGCGGTCGAGGCGGCGGCCATGCCGTCGAGCACGGCGCGCGCGGCCTCGAGCCCCTCGCTCCAGAGCGCATCGACCACCGCGATCGGCCGGCCACCCATCGCATAAATATCGCTGAGGTTGACCATCACGCCGCTGTAGCCGGCGAACCAGGGCATGGCCTCGACGAAGTCGGCCACCAGCCCCTCGATCGCGAACAGCAGGTAGCCGTCGCCATCGGCGATCGCCGCGCAATCGTCGCCCACCGCGACCGCCTGCGCGAGATCGGCCGCGCCGTTCGGCAGGGCCCGCGCCAGCGCGCCGACCACGCCCGCGATATCGGTCTTGTGCGCGAAACCGCGGCTGGCGCGCAGCCCGGCGATCCGCTCGGCGAGGCTCATCGCGCGCCTCCCGCCGGCATCACGAAACCCGCGTATGGCGTGGCGCAGGGCGGATAGTGAGCGAGATCGGCCAGCATGCGGTGATGCAGGCGCCCGTGCAGCATCTCCTCGCCGAGCGAGCGCCAGTGCAGGCGCTCGAACAGCGGCACGTTCTGCACCTGCACGTGCGCGTGGAACTCGCGGCAGCCCAGCGCGTGCGCGCTGCTCACCGCGAGCCCGATCAGGGTGGTGCCGATGCGGCCATGATTGCGGAACGCGGCATGCACCGCCAGCCGCGAGCCGAGCCAGATGCCCGGCGCCGTTTCGTGGATGCGCACCGTGCCCACCACCTGGTCGGGCAGGCCCGCGCAGCCGCTCACGGCCACCAGCAACTGCGCGCGCTCGTCGGCCTCGTCGCGATCGTCGCCGACGAACACGCCCTGCTCGACGCAGAACACCGCGCGGCGCAGCCGGTAGGCCTCCCCGATCTCCCAGGGCAGCGCCGCCCACTTGATCCGGTATTCGGCGGGCCGGTAGGCCAGCGCCGCGCCGCTCTCCCACATCGCGTCGCAATCCATGCTCAGGCCTCGTAGGTCGACAGCGACGAGCAGGCGCCGCATTTCCCGCAGCCGGCCTTGATGTCGGCCGAGCGCAGCCCCGCCGCGCCCAGCATCGCGCCGAGCGGCGCCAGCACCTCGCGCATGAAGGTCGGCGACGGCGCGGGATGGCTCTCCAGCGGCGTGCCGCTGATCGGCACGAAGGGCACCACGAAGGGATAGACGCCGCGCGCGATCAGGTCCTCGGACATCGCCAGGATCGCCTCGGGCGTGTCGCCGAGCCCGGCCAGGATGTAGGTGCTGACCTGCCCGCGCCCGAACACCGCCACCGCCGCGTCGAAGGCGTCGAGGTAGCGCGACAGCGGCACGCTGGCCTTGCCCGGCATGATCCGCTCGCGCACCGCCGGCGTGACGGCCTCCAGGTGCATGCCGAGCGTGTCGATGCCGCTGGCCTTCATGCGCGCGAACCAGGCGTCGTCGTCGGGCGGCTCGCACTGGCCTTGGATCGGCAGGTCGACGGCGGCACGGATCGCGAAGGCGCTGTCGCACAGGATGCTGGCGCCGCGATCGCTCGCGGCCGGCGTGCCGGTGGTCAGCACCATGTGCTTCACGCCGTCGAGCAGCACCGCCGCGCGCGCCACTTCCGCCAGTTGCTCGGGCGTCTTGCGCGCGATGGTGCGCCCCGCCGCCAGCGACTGCCCGATCGAGCAGAACTGGCACATCTTGCGGCGGCTCTCGTAGCGGATGCAGGTCTGCAGCACCGTGGTGGCCAGCACGTCGGCGCCGTGCAGGGTGGCGATCTGCGAATAGGGCACGCCGTCGAGCGTCTGCAGCGCGTAGAAGCGCGGCTGCGCCGGAAAGCGGATCTCGGCAATCGGGATGCTGCCGCGCGTGAGCGTGCTGGCGCCGAGCGCGTCCGGCGCGCCCGCCACGTAGGGCGAATCCCAGGCGGTGCTGGTATGCACCGGCACCATCACGGTCACGCCGTCGACCGTCACGGCCTTGTGGTCCGAGGGCCCGGCGCCGCCGCGGCGGCTCGCGACGCCGGCCTTCGGGTCGACCAGGCGCAGCCCGACCGATTGCAGCTCAGTGATCAGTTGCCGGCTCTGCACCGACGGTTTCGCGATGGCGTTCATCGACAGCTCCTGCGGGGAAGGGATAAGCCGGCGCCATGGCCGTGACGGGCATGGCGGGCCGGTCGTTGATGGCGAGGCTGAGCAGCTCGGGCCGCGCGTAATGGCCGACCGAATCCATCATCCGCTTGCGCTTGGTGATCAGCGACAGGTCGAGGTCGGCGATCACCAGGCCCTCGCCCTCGCGCAGCGGCTCGGCCAGGTGCTGGCCCTCGGGCGAGACGATGGCGCTGTGGCAGCCGCCGCGCAGCGCCTTCTGCAGGCCCGGGTCGGGCGTGATCGACTCGATCTGCGCATCGCTGAGCCAGCCGGTGGCATTGACCACGAAGCAGCCCGATTCGAGCGCGTGATGGCGGATCGTCACGTCGATCTGCTCGGCGAAGATCGGCCCGACCAGCGAGCCCGGGAACTGCGCGCAATGGATCTGCTCGTGCTGCGCCATCAGCACGTAGCGCGCCAGCGGGTTGTAGTGCTCCCAGCAGGCCAGCGCGCCGACGCGGCCAACCGCCGTGTCGACCACCCTGAGCCCGGCCGCGTCGCCCTGCCCCCAGATCATCCGCTCGTGGAAGGTGGGCGTGAGCTTGCGGCGCTTGAGCAGCAGGCTGCCGTCGGCGTCGAACACCAGCTGGGTGTTGTAGAGGCTGCCGTGGTCGCGCTCGTTGACGCCGAGCACCACCACCATGCCGTGCCGCCGCGCGCGCTCGGCCACCGCCTCGGTGACCGGCCCCGGCACCACCACCGCCTCCTCGTAGAGCCGCATGTGCTCGGCGCCGGAAGCCACCGGCGGGCGCACGAAGGAGAAATACGGGTAATACGGCACGAAGGTTTCCGGGAACACGATCAGCTGCACGCCCTTGGCGGCGGCCTCGTCGATCGCCGCGCAGACCTTGTCGAGCGTCGCGGCGGCGCGCGCCAGATCGGGAGCGATCTGGGCGGCGGCAGCGCGAATCACGGATTTGTCGCTCATGCTGGCTCCCGCGCGTGGCTCAGACGGTCCAGGTGTGGATGATCAGCGCGTCTTCCTTGCGGTGGAGCAGCTGCAGGTCGAGCACGTCGAGCGGGTTGATCGGGCGGATGCCCTCGATCAGCGAGGCCTCGCCGTGGCCATAGAGGGCCTGCAGCGCGAAGCGGCATGCATAGACCTTGCCGCCCTCCTCCATGAACTTCAGCAGTTGCTTGTTGAAGTTCAGGTGGCCGGGGAAGGCCTCGTCGCCGAGCGTGGGGAAGCCGCGCTGCAGGCCCAGCGTCACGCCGGGGCCGTACAGCAGCACCGAGGTCTCGAAACCCTTGCGCTGCAGCCGCGTGGCCTGCAGCAGGTTGACGAAGCCGATCGAACCTTCGAAGGCGACCGTGTGGAAGGTCACCAGCGCCTTCTCGCCCGGCTCCGCCTTCACGTCCTCGAATACCTTCTCTTCGTAATCGACCAGCACATCGC
>NZ_VWWK01000223.1:0-226 GCF_011753035.1 Burkholderia sp. Ax-1720
GAAAAAAAAAACCCGGCGGAGCTCCTCGAACCGTTCGCCGATCACCCGAGATCTACACGAATCATAACACTCTTCCCCTACCCGACGCGCTTCCGATCTGGAAGCCGCGCTGCAGGCCCAGCGTCACGCCGGGGCCGTACAGCAGCACCGAGGTCTCGAAACCCTTGCGCTGCAGCCGCGTGGCCTGCAGCAGGTTGACGAAGCCGATCGAACCTTCGAAGGCGAC
>NZ_VWWK01000224.1:0-9772 GCF_011753035.1 Burkholderia sp. Ax-1720
TCGACTTGTCCAACCTTGCTTCCTCTTTCGTGCCGCGTTTCCGTTAGCGCGAAAGAGGCGTGATTCTAAGCAGCCCATCGCCTTCGTGCAAGCGTTTTCGCAAAGAAAATGCATGAAGGGCGCCGCTCGCGCGGCGCCCTTCATGGCAACTCGTTGATACCAAAAGAAGAAACGCGAAATTCGGTTGCTCACGCAACCAACATCGCCCTCACTGACCCGCCGGCGTCCCCTCGTAGAAGCGCGCGAGATCGGTCTTCATCGCATGCAAGGCGGCATCGTCGAGGTAGATCATGTGCCCCGTCGGGTAGTAGCGCAGCTCGAGGTTCGGACGCAGCGACTTGTCGAGCCCGAGATGCGATAGCGCATATTCAGTGGCATAGAACGGCGTCGCCAGATCGAAATAGCCGTTCAGCGACATCACTCGCAGCTTCGGGTTCTGCCGCATCGCCTCGGCAAGATCGCCGGCGGCATAGGGCACCGCCAGTTGCTCACCCCACCATTCGCGATGCTTCCAATCCCATTGCCGCAAGGCGGCATCGTTGAAGACGCGATAGCGGTCGCTCGGCCGGTAGTCGAGATCCTGCGCCAGATGCCGATGCAGCGCCGCGTCGAACACGCTGGAGATGCTGGTCGCCGATGCATCGAAATCGCCATGCTCCCCCGCATCGTCGTAGTCGATACCCTTGAAGCGCGCATCGTAGCGCCCCAGGTTACGCGACTCGCCGCGCAGCAACTGCTTGCGGAACCGCGACGGCCCGATGCGCAGCCGCGCCTCTTTTATATATGACACGTCGAGTCCCGTATAAGCGGCGATGCGCGCCGCGATCGCATCGCGCTCGGCACCGGGCAAGGCATCCCCCTGCGCGAGCGCCTGCTCATAAGGGCCGCGCGCGAAGGCACGGACTTCGTCGAGAAACGCGGGCAGGCTGGGCGGCTTGGGCGAAAGACGGTCGTGATACCAGGCGATCGCGGCGAAGCTCGGCAAATAGCTTTCGCTTTCGAAATCCGAACCCGCCGAGAACGCCGCCGAATCGAGCACCGACGACATCAGGATCACCCCGTTCAAGGCGATATTGCTGCGATCGTTCAGGCGATACGCCAGCATCGCCGCCCGCGCCGTGCCATAGGACTCGCCGAGCAGGTACTTCGGCGAATCCCAGCGCTGGTACACCGTCAGGTAGCGCTCGATGAAATGATCGAAGGCATCGAGATCGCTGTCGACACCCCAGAAATTCTTCCCGCTCGCGTGGCCGACCGCGCGCGAGAAGCCGGCGCCCACCGCGTCGATGAAGACCAGGTCGGTCTGTGCCAGCAGGCTGTCGGGGTTGTCGGCGAGATCGTAGGGCGCGGGTCCGCTGATATCGGGACTGGCCGTGCGGGCGCGCTTCGGGCCGAACGAGCCCATCATCAGGAACATGGTGCCGGCGCCGGGGCCGCCGTTGAACAGGAAGGTGACCGGCCGCTGCGAGGCGCGCCGGCCATTCGCCGTATATGCAATATAGAAGACGCTGGCCGTGGCCTGCCCCGCATCGTCGCGCAGCAGCAGGTTGCCTGCCGTCGCGGTGTAGTCGATGGTGCGGCCGTCGAGCCGGATCGAGTGGCGCGTCACGGCGCTGGTTTCGGGCGGCGCCGGAATGAACTCGCCGCCGCCATTCGGCGCGCGATGCGCATCGGCGCCTGCATTCGCGCTGTCGTCGGCGGACGGACGGCCCGTCGTCGCCGAAGCAGGAGAAACAGCCGAAGCGGCCGAGGCAGACGCCGCCCCCTTCGAAGAAGCCGCCGCCCGCGCCGGCACCTCGCTGGCCGGCACCGCGGCCGGCTCGGCCGCCCGCGCCCATCCTCCCGCCGACATCGCGACGAGCCACCCCAGACAGCACAACGATGCATTCAGACGAAGCGGCATGACATCCTCGATCGAGACGGCGCGCGTGACGGTCTGCGGATTGTCGGCAGATCGTGCCGGGGCGTCAACGCGAAGCCGTCGCCCTCGAAACGAAACGGGCGAGCCACCCGGCCCGCCCGTTCCCGATCCAGCCGCCGCCCCGCTCAGGCGCGCCGCCAGACCCGCACCAGCAGCGCCCCGATCGAGGTCAGCACCGCCATCGCGACCACCGCCGTCCAGCCCCACTGCGCGAACAGCAGGGTGCCGATCGCGGCGCCCGTCGACATGCCGATGAACATGCCGACGAACAGCACCGCATTGAGGCGGCTGCGCGAAGCCGGATCGATGCCGTAGACGATGGTCTGGTGTGCGATCAGGGTCGACTGGAAGCCGAGATCGAAACCGACCGTGGCCAGCGCGATCAGGCCGAGCTGCGCCGACACCGACAGCCAGGGCGCCAGCCACATCGCCGCGAACGAGACGGTGGCGATCGCGATCCCGAGCCGGGTGACGAACTCCGGCCCGCGCCGGTCCGCCAGCCGCCCGGCCAGCGGCGCGGCCAGCGCGCCGGCCGCGCCGGCCAGGCCGAAGGCGCCGGCCACGGCGCTGCCGAGATGGAAGGGCGCGCCATGCAGCATCACCGCGAGCGTGGTCCAGAACGCACTGAAGCCGAGCGCCAGGATGCCCTGGGCGAAGGCCGCCCGGCGCAGCGCCGGGTGCCGGCGCCACAGGCCGCCGAGCGAGGCGATCAGCTCGCGATACGGCATCTGCGTGGTGGGCCGGAAGCTCGGCAGCCCGCGCGCGGCAGCCAGGCCGATGGCGGCCACGCTCGCCGCCGCGATCACGAAGGTGGCGCGCCAGCCGAGGCTGCCGGCCACCACGCCGGCCACCACCCGCGACAACAGGATCCCCAGCAGCAGGCCCGTCATCACGGTGCCGACCACCTTGCCGCGATGCGCATCGGGCGCGAGCGTGGCTGCCGCGGGCACCACGTCCTGGGCGAGCGTGGCCGCCAGCCCGACCGCGAAGCTCGCCGCCAGCAGGAAGCCGATCGACGGCGAGATCGCGGCCAGCAGCAGCGCGGCCACCAGCACGCCGGCCTTCACCAGGATCACGCGGCGCCGGTCGAAGCGGTCGCCGAGCGGCGCCAGCAGCAGGATGCCGATCGCATAACCGAGCTGGGTGAGCGTCGGCACCAGGCCGACCATGCGGGCCGAGGCGCCGATGTCCGGCCCCAGCACGCCGAGCATCGGCTGGCTGTAATAGAGCGGCGCCACGCCGAGCCCGGCGGCGGCGGCCAGCAGCAGCACCAGGCGCGGCGTCAGCAGGGCATGCAGCGCCTGCGCCCCGGCAGGCGCTGCCGAAGCCGCGCCCGGCCGGGACCCAGGGAGCGGCGCCGGGTCGGCCAGCACGGCCTCGCGCGCGGCATTGTCGAAGTCAGGGGTCGAACTCATCTTGCGGTGTCCATCGGTATCGAATCAGCAAGCCGCGAGTGTGAAGGCAGCGGCGCGGGCCTGGTAGTGGCACCGCCCGCACATTTGTTATACGCTCCGCGCATGAGCGCCAAACTGCCCACCACGCCTGCCTCTGGCGGAAATCGCCGGCTTCCGGAAGTGTCTCCCGGTGATGCCGGCTATCGTTTCCAGCTTATGGAGACCTTCGTGCGTATAGTCGAATCGGGCAGCCTGTCCGCCGCGGCGGCCCTGCTCCGGACCACCCAGCCCACCGTCAGCCGTCGCCTGCAGGCGCTCGAGCGCTCGCTCGGCGTGCGCCTGCTGCAGCGCTCGACCCATTCGATGCGGCTGACCGTCGACGGCGAACGCGCCTTCAAGCGCGCCAAGGAGCTGCTGGCGAGCTGGGCCTCGTTCGAGGCCGACCTGCGCGGCGCGCAGCAGGAGCCGGAAGGCCATCTGCGCGTGACGGTGCCGCACGCCTTCGGCCAGCAGATCTTCGTCGGGCCGCTGATCGGCTTCCTGCGCGAGCACCCGCGCGTGAGCGTCGAATGGCTGCTGCAGGACGAGGTGCACGACTTCATCGGCACCGGCATCGACTGCGCGATCCAGATCGGCGAGGTGACCGATCCATCGGTGGTGGCGATCCGGATCGCCGACGTGGCGCGCTTCGTGGTCGCCGCGCCCTCGATGTTCGAGGACGGCAGGATCCCCGCCACGCCCGAGGAACTCGCCGCGCTCGACTGGCTCTCGCTGCGCACCTACTACCGCAACGAGGTGGTGCTCCGGCACCGGCGCAGCGGCGAGACGCAGCGCTTCACGATCCAGCCGCGCATGAGCACCGACAACCTGTTCGCGCTGCGCTCGGCGGCGCTGCACGGCATGGGCGTGGGCATCGGCTCGTCCTGGCTGCTCGCCGAGGAACTCGAGGCCGGCCGCCTGGTGCGCGTCGCGCCCGACTGGGAGGCCGCGCCGCTGCCGGTATTCCTGGTCTATCCGCACGCGCAGTTCTACCCGTCCCGGCTGCTGCGCTTCGTGGCGATCATGCGCGAGGCGGTGCCGAAACTGGTCGGCGATCCGCTGCGATTCGGCTAGGCCAGCCCGCGCCGGCCCGCCTCGCGAGGCACGCATTCCCGCCTGCCCCGCATACCGACCAGTCCACCTCCAGGCCGCGCCTCAGCACCAATCCGCAACGATTCCTCCGATTGCTGCACGCGCCGCCGGGCACGTATCGCGGCGCTTCGGATTCCCTGCCCGGGATTCGGCAGTCCGGCAGACCGATCGCCCCTCGCGATGATGCAATCCCCGCCACCGGTTGCGCATGCAAGCATGCCGGCCGGGCCCCGCCAGCCATACCCCCCTACTTCTCGAGGAATCTCATGGGCATCACACGTCGTTCGATTCTCAAAACCGGCGTTGCGGCAGCGGCCGTCGGCGCGCTCGATGCGCGCGGCCTGACGCGCGCGCTGGCCGCCACGCAACGCGCGGCCGTCAGCGGCGCCGGCGACGTGGTCGGCAAGGTGACGGTCGGCTACCAGGGCTGGTTCGCGGCGATCGGCGACGGCGCACCGATCAACGGCTGGTGGCACTGGGCCGGCAACTGGTCGCAAGCGCCCTCGCCGAGCAACAACGCGATCAAGGCCTGGCCCGACATGCGCGGCTACGCGCACGGCTACCAGAGCGCCTTCAGCCCGCTCAACAGCGGCGCGCCGGCCACGCTGTTCTCGCAATACGACCTCGACACGGTGAACCGGCAGTTCAGCTGGATGCAGGCCAACGAGATCGACACGGTCGCGCTGCAGCGCTTCAACCCGTTCTCGGGCGAGGGCGCCACGCGCGACGTGGCGGCCGCGCATGTGCGGCAGGCCGCCGAAACCTACGGCCGCAAGTTCTACATCATGTACGACGTGTCCGGCTGGACCGCCATGCAGACCCAGATCAAGCAGGACTGGACCTCGAAGATGTCGCAGTACATCGCCTCGCCGGCCTATGCGCGCCAGAACGGCAAGCCGGTGGTCTGCATCTGGGGCTTCGGCTTCGACGACGTGAACCACCCGTTCGACGCCGCCGCCTGCGCCGACGTGATCCAGTGGTTCAAGGCCCAGGGCTGCTACGTGATCGGCGGCGTGCCGACCCGCTGGCGCACCGGCGGCTCGGTGCGGCCGAACTTCCTCGACGTGTTCCACCAGTTCGACATGATCTCGCCGTGGATGATCGGCGCGATCGGCTCGATCGCCGAGGCCAATGCCTTCGCGGTGGAGGTGGCCGCCGCCGACAAGGCCGACTGCGACGCGCACGGCATCGACTACCAGCCCTGCGTGATGCCGGGCGACCTGTCGATCCGCCAGCGCGCGCACGGCAACTACATGTGGCGGCAGCTCTACAACCTGGTGAACCTCGGCGTGTCGGGCCTCTACATCTCGATGTTCGACGAGTACAACGAGGGCAACCAGATCCTCAACACCGCCGCCACCCAGCAGGACGTGCCCGCCGGCTCGGGCTTCCTGAGCCTGGACGAGGACGGCACGCCCTGCTCCTCCGACTACTACATGCGCCTGACGCGCGACGGCGGCCGCATGCTGAAGGGCTCGCTCGGCCTGACCCAGGTGCGCCCGACCGCGCCGGTGCTGAACAGCACGGTCGGTCTCGCGACCGTGGTCAGCCTGCGCTCGCGCACCAACAACCTGTATGTGACGGCCGAGAACGCCGGCGCGCAGGCGCTGATCGCCAACCGCCAGGCGGTCGGCCAATGGGAGCAGTTCGACCTGGTGAATGCCGGCAACGGCGCGGTGGCGTTGCGCTCGCATGCCAACGGCCTGTACGTGACGGCCGACAATGCCGGCGCCGCGCCGCTGATCGCCAACCGCAGCGCGGTCGGCCCCTGGGAGACCTTCGACCTGATCGTGCAGCCCTTCACGGGCGCGGCGGTGGCCCTGCGCGCGCATGCCAACGGCAAGTACGTGAGCGCCACCAACTCGGGCCAGGGCCAGTTGATCGCCACCGCCACCCAGGTCGGCGGCTGGGAGCAGTTCGACCTGCTGGTGTCCTGATCGCGCGCTCGGCCCGACCAGGCCGAGCCGCCCGCGTATGCGCCGCCGACCCGGCGCATACGCGGCAAGCGGGCCTCAGCCCTTCACCAGCCCGCCGTCGACGATCAGGTTCTGCCCCGTCACGGCACGCGCCCAGGGCGAGAGGAAGAACAGCACCGCGTCGGCGAATTCCTCGGGCGTGGTCACGCGGCGCAGCGGCGTGAAGCCGGCGATCATGTCGAACACCGTCTCGGGCGTGGCGCGGCTCGCGTCGGTGGTACGCAGCAGGCCGCCCGACACCATGTTGACGGTGATGCCGTGCGGGCCCAGGTCGTTGGACGCCGTGCGCGTCAGCGACAGCAGCGCGGCCTTCGAGGCCGTGTAGTCGTGATAGGGCACCACCGGGTTCTGGAACAGGTTGGTGCCGACATTGACGATGCGGCCGAAGCCTCGCTCGCGCATGCCGGGCACGGCGGCCTGCATGGTGTTCAGCGCGCCCTTGACCGCGCTCTCCAGTTGCTGCTGCATGCGCTGCCAGGAAAGCTGCTCGAGCGTCGGCCGCGCATCGCCGTCGAAGCGGAAGCTGGCCAGCGCGTTGTTGATCACCGACGCCACCGGCTGGCCGGTGCGCGCCCGCGCCGCCTCGAACATCCGGCCCACCTCGCCCGCATCGGTGACATCGGCGCGCAGCGCGATCGCTTGCGGGCCGAGCTCGGCCACCAGCGCATTCGCGGCCGATTCGCTATGCAGGTAATTGACGATCACCGACGCGCCCTCGCGCACCAGCGCCCGGGAGATCGAGGCGCCGAGCCCGCGCGCGCCACCGGTGACGAGCACCCATTGTTCGGACAGTTTCATTCGCGACGTCTCCGCACCGGAAAAGCGCGATTATGGCGCGCCGCCGTGAACGGCGACGTTTCGTGCCCGCCCGGGACGATCGGCGGCGGCGCTCAGGCCGCCGCGCCGCGCTTCGCCACCCAGGCCGCGAAATCGTCGACGATCGCCTCGCTGAGCTGATGGCCGACCGGGTAGCGATGCACGCGATGCGGCACGCCCAGCTCGTCGAGCATCGCATCGGCGCGCTCCGCCCACGATACCGGCAGCTTGTCGTCGTATTCGCCGTGGGCGATGAAGGCGTCGAGCCCCGCCAGCGCCTCGCGCGGCGCCAGGTGCTCGGCGATCTCCGGCAGGATCCGCCCGCTCAGGATCGCGAAGCCGCGCACCGCGTCCGGCGCGCTCAGGCCGACGCTCGCGCTCATGATGCCGCCCTGGCTGAAGCCGCCGATCAGCGTCGGCAGCGGCGCCGCGCCGTCGGCCTGGCGCAGCGCGCGAACCAGGCCGATCAGCTGCTGCCGGCTCGCCTCGGCCTGGGCCGCGTCGATCGACGGGCCGTTCGGCCCGAAGCGCACGTGGAACCACGCGTATTGATCCGGGCCCAGCGTCAGCGGCCCGCGCACGAAGGCGATCTCGAGGCGCGGATCGAGCGCCTCGGCCACCGCCAGCAGATTGGTTTCGTTGCCGCCCACGCCATGCAGCAGCAACAGCCGCGCCAGCGGCACGCCGGCGGCCGGGCGCGGTCGGAAGACGAGCGGCGAGCCCGGCACCTGGGTCAGGGATGAGGTCATCGGGGATGGCTCCATGGCGCGAGCGGCTCGCGCGTCGAGAAAAAGCCTCAGTCTGAATCAATCGGATCGAGCAACAAACCACTCACGGGAAATGCATTCCATCACAAATGGAAGCAATCGACGCCCTGCCCCGTTTTTGCACGGCCGGGCGACGACGGCGCACAATGAGGCTCCCGACCGGCTCCGCCGTCCCTCCCGCCCCTGCCCGCCGATGAGCACCCAGCCCGCCCCGCTTCCCTCCGAACCGTCGCCCGTCGGCGTCTACGCGCGCGACGACGACGCCTGGCTGGTCAGCCATTCCGAGCGGCCGCACATGTACCGGATCCAGCACCGCCGCGCGGACGGCTCCACCGACATCGACACCGTGATCGACCTGGACAACCTCGACGCGAAGCTGCGCAAGTGGCAGCGCGAGGGTTACGCGCGCCGCGACGAGGCCGGCGAAGGCGCGCCGCCGCCGCATCGCGCGCGCTTCCTGGCCGAGCTGCGCGCGGCGATGCACGACGCGGCGCAGCCGGGGCAGGCCGGTGAAGAGCCCGCCGTCACGCTGGCCGGCGCGCGCCTGCCGCTCGGCGCCGGCGGCCCGCTGGTGCCCGAGCGCAACCCCGCCTACCTGTTCGCCGAGCGCTCGGCCAATATCGTGCGCGACATCGCCGAGAACCGCCGGATCCTGCTGATCGGCCATACCGGCACCGGCAAGACCAGCCTGATCGAGCAGGCCGCGGCCCATTCGGCGCACGGCGTGCTGCGCGCGAACATGAACGGCCAGACCACGGTGGGCGACTTCGTCGGCTTCTGGACCGTCAAGGGCGGCGAGACCCTCTGGGTCGACGGCGTGCTGCCGACCGCGATGCGCGCCGGGCTCTGGCTGATCGTCGACGAGATCGACTTCGCCGAACCGGCGATCCTCGCCGTGCTGACCGCCGTGCTCGAGCCTGGCGGCCGCCTGCTGCTCAAGGAGCGCGGCGACGAGATCGTGGCGCCCCATCCCGGCTTCCGCCTGTTCGCGACCGCCAACGCGGCCGGCGCGATGAGCCGCTTTCGCCACCTGTACCAGGGCGCCAACCTGATGAACGACGCCTTCCTGGACCGCTGGCGCGTCTACCAGATCGACTACCTGTCGCCGGCCGAGGAGGCCGAGGTGCTGCGCCGGACCTTCGGCGCGCGTGTCAGCCCGGCGATGGCCGAGACGCTGGCGGCGATCGCCGCGGCCTGCCGGCGCGCCTTCGAGCGCGACGACCTGGCCAGCGCCTTCTCGACGCGCCGCCTGATCGACTGGACCGCGCTGATGCTGCGCACCGGCGATCCCGAGATCGCCGCCGGGCCGACCATCTACGCCAAGGTCGGCGACGAGGACGCCGCGCTGATCCGCGACATCGTCCGCCACTACATCGACCTCGACGCATCGTGAGCCAGCCGAACCCGCGCCCGGGCACCGCGCCGCCGAGCGCCGGGGACGATCCCGGCGAGCGGCTCGGCAAGCTGGCGCGCGTGCTGACGGACCAGCCGGCGCTGCAGGTGAGGATCGCGCGCGACGGGCCGCGCATCGAATGGGGCGAACGCGACGGCAGCGCCGTGCCCGACGTGCTGGTACTGCCGGCCACGGCCGGCGAGCAAGCCTTGTCGGACGACGAACTGGCCGGCTGGGTCGACCTGCTGGCCGCTCGCCTGCGCTTCGGCGAGCCCGCGCAGCATGCGCGCCTCGCCTCGGACGCCACCCGCGCGCTGGCCGAAACCATCGACGACCACCGCGCGAGCCTCGCGCTGGCCGCGCGGTTGCCCGGC
>NZ_VWWK01000225.1:0-9550 GCF_011753035.1 Burkholderia sp. Ax-1720
GTTATTCGGTCTCGCCTACAATCGGACGCTCTGCAGGCCCTAGTCCCCCACATACTTCAAAGGAATCGCCATGGCTCATACGCTCCCGCCGCTGCCGTACGCTGAAGACGCGCTCGCTCCGCACATCCCTGCCGGTCGGACGGAGGCGGGCGATTTCGAATACCCGCGAGTTTGCGGGGTTATTCGGTCTCGCCTACAATCGGACGCTCTGCAGGCCCTAGTCCCCCACATACTTCAAAGGAATCGCCATGGCTCATACGCTCCCGCCGCTGCCGTACGCTGAAGACGCGCTCGCTCCGCACATCTCGGCAGAGACGATCCAGTTCCACTACGGCAAGCACCACCAGACCTATGTGACGAACCTGAACAACCTGATCCCGGGCACCGAGTTCGAGAACCTCTCGCTCGAGGAGATCGTGAAGAAGTCGTCGGGCGGTATTTTCAACAACGCCGCGCAAATCTGGAATCACACCTTCTTCTGGAACAGCCTCTCGCCGCAGGGCGGCGGTGCGCCGACCGGCGCGCTGGGCGACGCGATCAACGCCAAGTGGGGTTCGTTCGACGCCTTCAAGGAAGCCTTCACGAAGACGGCCGTGGGCACCTTCGGTTCGGGCTGGGCCTGGCTGGTGAAGAAGGCCGACGGCTCGCTCGACCTGGTCTCGACCAGCAACGCCGCCACGCCGCTGACCACCGACGCCAAGGCGCTGCTGACGATCGACGTGTGGGAACACGCCTACTACATCGACTACCGCAACGCACGTCCGAAGTTCGTCGAAGCGTTCTGGAACATCGTGAACTGGGACTTCGCCGCGAAGAACTTCGCGTAAGTCACGGCAGGTTCCGTTCGATTCGAAAGCCCTCCTCGCGAGGGCTTTTTCATTTTCGAGCCGCCGGCTGCGCTACCAGGCCTGCGGGCCGTATTCGTCGAAGAACCGCCCGGTGGGGCCATCCTCGTCGAGCGTCGCGAGCCGCACCGCGGGCGTGGCGCCCTGCTCGACCGTGCGAGGCCCCGCGTGGTCGTTGAAGTCGGTGGCCACGTAGCCCGGGTCCGCCGAGTTCACCTTGATGCCGAACTCGCGCAAGGCATTCGCGAGCGAGACCGTCACGCCGTTGAGCGCGGCTTTCGAGCTGTTGTATCCGAGGTGGTTGAAGCCGCTGTAGCGGCTGGTGAAATCGGACGTGAGGGTGAGCGAACCGAGCCCGCTGCCGACGTTCACGATGCGCGCGCAACGCGCCGCCTTCAGCAGGCCCAGGAACGCCTGGGTCACCCGCACCGCGCCGAACACGTTGACCTGGTAGGTCGCCAGCATTTGCGTCGTCGATTCCTCCAGCGCATGGGCGCGCGGCCCCAGGATGCCGGCGTTGTTGACCAGCGCGTCGAGATGGTCGGTCTGCGCGGCCAGGGCGCGCGCCGCCAGCGCCACGCTCTCGTCGTCCGCCACGTCGATTTCGAGCAGGTGCACATCCAGGCCGGCTTGCTTCAATTCCTGCACGGCTCGTTCTCCGCGCCGCGCGTCGCGGCATCCCATCCAGACGGTGTAGCCGCGTTGTGCCAGTTGCCGGACGATTTCTCGTCCGATGCCCTTGTTCGCGCCGGTCACGAGGGCGGTGTGTCGATCGTGCATGAGGGGACCTCCTTGGGAAAGTGCTCCCATGCTAGGAGGGCGACCCGCGCGGCACGCGTCCGATCCTGTCAATGACTTGCCCGATTCTCTCAATCGCCCGGTGCCGAGCTTGTGGGGGCGAGGGGGGCGAACCATACTCGCTGCATGGAACGATATCTATCCGAATTGCGCGAGGGGCTGCTGCGCCACGCGCAGGGGCGCCGGACCGACACGGCCATCGCGCGCGTGTCGCTGTCGCGCGGACAGGCCACCACGGGCCCGTTGGCAGGGCTGTACGAACCGATGCTTTGCCTGGTCGTGCAGGGCGCGAAGAGCGTGATCGTCGGCGACCGGGTGCTGGACTACGACCCGGGCAACTGCTTCGTGACCGCGGTGGAAGTGCCGGCCACGGGCCGCATCGTCGAGGCCAGCCGGCAGCGGCCTTACCTGGCGATCAGCCTCGTCTTCGAGCCGGCGATCGTCGCCGAGCTGCTGGCGCACCTGCCGCAGGTGCGCGATGGGGAGGCGGGGGCGAGCTTCGCCGTCGAACCCGTCTCGGCGGCCCTGCTCGACGCCTGGGTTCGCATGATCCGCCTGCTCGACCATCCCGCCGAGATTCCGGCCCTGGCGCCGCTGATCGAGCGGGAAATCCTCTTCCGCCTGCTGCAGGGGCCGCATGCGCGCGTGCTGCGCCAGATCGCGCGCGCGGATGGCCGGCTGTACCGGATCCGGCGCGCCGTCGCCCGCATTCGCACGCGCTACGACCAGCCCTTGCATATCGAGGAACTGGCGGAGCTGGCCGGCATGAGCCTGGCGACCTTTCATCGCCACTTCAAGGCGGTGACGACCTTGGCGCCGCTGCAATACCAGAAGATCGTCCGGCTGCAGCAGGCGCGCCGGCTGCTGATGATCGAGAACCGCGCCGTTACCGAGGCGGCCTTCGCGGTCGGTTATGAAAGCGCTTCGCAGTTCTCGCGGGAATACGCCCGGCAATTCGGCGCGTCGCCGGCTCAGGACGTGGCTCGGCTGCGCTCGGCCGCCGCCGTGTTCGACGAGGCCGCGGCCGGCCCGTGACGCTCGCCGGCGGGCGAGCATGTCGCGAGCGCCGATGAGCGTGGCCGCGCCGCTCAGCCCGCCAGCTTCTGCGCGAGCCGCGCGCGGGCCGTATCGTGGGTGCGCTCGAACTTGAGCGGCGTGACCGTCACATGGCCGGCGCGCAGCGAGGCGGTTTCCGAGTCGGGCGCGTCGTCGCGCGGGCCGCGGCTGAGCCGCAGCCAGTGATAGTCGAGCTCGCGCGGATCGGTGCGCGACACCACCTCGATGCCGCCGAGCAGGCCGATGCCCTGCTGCGTCACCTTCAACGACCCCACCGCGTCGGCGGCCACCGCCGGGAAGTTCACGTTCAGGCAGGCATCGCGCTCCCAACCGGCTTGCGCCAATTGGCGGATCACGCCGGCCGCGTGCGCGGCGGCCGTGCCCCAGGGCACCGCGTTGCGATCGGCGAAGGCCTGGCTCAGCGCGATGGCGGGGATGCCGAGCAGCATGCTGGTCATCGCGGCGCCCACCGTGCCCGAGAACACCGTCTCGGTGCCCAGGTTGGCGCCGCGATTGATGCCCGAGAGCACCAGCTCGGGCGGCGCCTCGCGCATCAGATGGCCGGCCGCGACGGCCACGCAGTCGCCCGGCGTGCCGCGCACGGCGAAGCGGCGCTCGCCCTCGCGATGCACGCGCAGCGGTTCGTGCAGGCTGATCGAATGCGAGGTGCCGCTCTGGTCGGCCATCGGCGCGACCACCCAGACCTCGCGCGCCAGCGTGGCGGCGACTTCCTCCAGCACCTTCAAGCCCGGCGCGTCGTAGCCGTCGTCGTTGGTGAGCAGGATGCGTTGGAAGATCGGGCTGGCTGGCGACATCGTTCGAGGCCTCGCTGGAAGAGTGGATGAGATGAGACGCGGCGCGCGTGGTGCGCGTCGCGTGGTGCTGCGAAGCGGCCATGCTAACAAGTTCCGCGCCTCGGGATCGCGAGGCGCGCCCGAGGCGCCGGCTCGCGCTCAGAGCGCGCGGCCGATCTCGCCGCTGGCGGCGCGCAGCGCGTCGCGATCGAGGATCTCGATCTCGCCGACCTGCACCCGCACGATGCCGCGCGCGGCCAGCTCCCTGAGCAACTGGTTGGTGGTCTGGCGCGTGAGCGAGGCGAGCGCGGCGAGCTTCTCCTGCGAGAGCCGGATTCGCGTGTGGCCGGTGCTGATCCCGCCATAACCCTCGGCGATCATCAGCAGGCGCGCGGCCAGCCGTTGCGCGGCCGGCATCACGCTGATCGCCTCCACGGTCAGGAACGACAGGCGCAGCTTCTGCGCCATCAGGAGCCCGAAGTGTCGCCAGTAGCGCGGTTCGGCCTCGAGCACTTGCTGCAGTGCAGCTTGCGCGAGATGCAAAAGTCGTGTGTTCTCCACGGCAATCGCATCGTGCGTGCAGGGCTGGCCGTCGAACAGGGAGATCTCGCCGAACCAGGTGGTCGGCTCGAGAACGGTCAGCAGGGCCTCGCGTCCGTCCGGATCGACCGCGCCGATGCTGAGCGCGCCGGACAGCACGGCATACAGGCCGCAGGGCGGGTCGCCGCGCCGGAACAGGGTCTCGCCGGCGACGAGTTCGCGCGGCGTGGCGAGGTCGAGCAGGCTCGCGCGCAGCGCGTCGGGCAGTGCGCGGAACCAGGGGTTCGCGTCGAGTCGGGGGAGCAGGTCGGCGGGCGGCGCGGGCATGGGGGATGTCGGGTAGCTGACAGCGTAGGCGCTGGGCAAGACGCATGATAGCGCTCGTCAAGGAGGCAGACACGATGAAGACACTGACCGATCAACTCGCCAACTACGCCGCGTATCACCGCGATACGCGCAATATCCTCACACACCTGTTCGGCATCCCGATGATCGTGGTCGCCGTGGCCGTGCTGCTGTCGCGGCCGGTGGCCGGCACCCTCGCCGGCATCGCGCTGACCCCGGCGCTGCTGCTGACGGTGGCCATCGCGATCTACTACCTGCGGCTCGACCTGCGCTTCGGCCTGGCCATGAGCGTGCTGCTGGCGCTCACGCTATGGCTGGCGCGAGAGCTGGCCGGCGGGAGCACCGCGCTCTGGCTCGGTTCCGGGATCGGCCTGTTCCTGCTCGGCTGGGTGATCCAGTTCGTCGGCCACGCCTTCGAGGGCCGCAAGCCGGCCTTCGTCGACGACGTGATCGGCCTGGCGATCGGGCCGCTGTTCGTGGTGGCCGAGGTGGCGTTCGCGATGGGCCTGCGCCGCGCGCTGCGCGACGAGATCGAACGACGCTCGGGCCCGCAGCGTCACGGGCCGCGCGGCGCGAGCGCCTGAGCCGGGTGACCAGGATCGCCGTGTTCGGCGCGGGGGCGATCGGCTGCTACATCGGCGGCCGGCTCGCCGTCGCCGGCGGCGATGTGCGCTTCGTGGGGCGCGCCGCGACCGGCGAGATGCTGCGCGAACACGGCCTCACGCTGAACGACTACCTGGGCCGCGAGGCGCAGGTCGCGCCCGAGCGCATCGCCTTCGATACCGATCCGCGCTCGCTGGCCGATGCCGAGGTGGTGCTGGTCAGCGTCAAGTGCACCGCCACGCCGGCGGCGGCGGCCGCGCTCGAACCGGTGCTGCGTCCCGGCACGGTGGTGATCAGTTTCCAGAACGGCGTGCGCCAGGCCGATGCGCTGCGCATCGCGCTGCCGGCGCGCACGGTGCTGGCCGGCATGGTGCCCTTCAACGTGATTGCGCGCGGCGACGGCCTGTTCCACCAGGGCTCGGGCGGGCAGCTGGTGGTGGAGGCCTCGCCGCATCTGGCGAGGATCGACGAGGTGTTCGATCGCGCGGTGCTGCCGCTGCGGCACAGCGAGCACATCCTGGCCGTGCAGTGGGCCAAGCTGCTGCTCAATCTGAACAATGCGGTGAATGCGCTCTCGGCGCTGCCGCTGCGCGAGCAGCTCGCGCAGCGCGACTACCGGCGCTGCCTGGCGCTGGCCCAGCGCGAGGCCTTGCGCGTGCTGCGCCGCGCGGGCCTGCGGCCGGCCTGGCTGACCCTGCTGCCGCCGGGCTGGATGCCGGGGCTGCTGTCGCTGCCCGATGCGCTGTTCTCGCGGCTGGCGAACTCGATGCTCGAGATCGATCCGCTGGCGCGCTCCTCGATGGCCGACGATCTGTCCGCGGGCCGCTCGACCGAGATCGACTGGCTCAACGGCGAGATCGTCCGGCTCGCCGCCGAGATCGGCATGGCCGCGCCGGTCAATGCGCGGCTGCGCGAGCTGGTGCAGTTGGCCGGGCGCGATCGCGCCCGCAAGCGCTGGCGCGCCGAGGTGCTGCTGCACACCCTGCTCGATGCCGCCGGCGAAGCGCCCACGCCGCCCGAGCCCGCCTGAGCCTGCTTGAGCCTGCTTGAGCAAGATGCCCGCCGGCGTCCTCCCGCTCAGATCACCAGTTGATGTCGACGCACAGCACCTGCATGCCGTCCGCGCCGGGCGCGGCCACCGAGGCGGTCACGCACAGGTGAGCCTCGTTGATCGACAGGTAGGGCGGCGTCACGCGCACGCGGCCGGGCGCGCGCATCGCGTCGATGAAGTAGGGGCGTCGCTCCCAGCTCGCGCCTTCCGAATGCAGCAGCGGGCGGAAGCGCTTGGCGCGCTGCGAGCTGCGGATGCTCGGCAGCACGTTGTCGCCGATCTGGTGGCCCGAGGCGTCCAGCAGGAAGCAGCGCGCCGCGTCGGGCAGGGCCAGCAGCGCGGCGGTGGCCGTCTCCACGTCCTGGCCGGCGCCGAGCTGGGTGCTGGCCTGTTCGAGCGCGCTCAGGTACGGCGCGAGACGCGCCTGCTGGTTGCGCTCGCGCTCGGCCACGCGCAGCCGCAGCGCGGCCGACAGCGTATCCATGCAGCCGGCGGCGGCCTGCGGCTGCACCGGCTCGACGCTGGGCCCCGAGAAGTAGGTGCCCTGCACGAAGTCGACATTGCATTCGAGCGCGATCAGCGCCTCGCGCTCGGTCGACAGGCCGCCCATCAGCACCAGTTGCCCCGATTCGTGCAGCAGCGAGACCAGCCCCGGCAGCACGCGCTCCAGATGCGAGTGCTCGCTGGCCTGGGCCAGGATGCCGCGATCGAGCGTGACGATGTCGGGATGCAGGTGCCAGACGCGGTCGATGTTCGAATGCTTGGCGCCGAAGCCGCCCAGCGCGATCAGGAAGCCGGCCTTGCGCAGCCCGTCGACGATCGCGCCGAAGCGCGGCGTGTCGCCCCCGGCCTGCTCGGGCACCTCGAGCACCACGCGCTGCGGCGGCAGGCCCAGCGCCTTGAGATTGGCCAGCAGCGCGTCGCCGTAGATGGTGTCCATCAGCGCGGCCGGGTGCAGGCTCAGGAAGAGCCATTCCTCCTGACTGTCGAAGGCGTGGAAGTTGCCCAGGTGCAGCGATTCCGCCAGCCGCCCCAGCTCCAGCAGGTCGCCGCGCCGCGCCGCCTGCGTGAACACCTCGTGCGAGGGCACCTGGGCGCCGTCGCCGCCATGCGCGCGCAGCGAGGCGTGATAGCCGATCGCGCGCCGGTGCGAGACCGAGAACACCGGCTGGAACACGCTGAACACGGTGTAGTCGCCGTACAGCACGGTGCGCCGGTTGCCGTCGTCGCCGGCGACGGGGCGCGGCGGCTGGAAGCCGGGAGGATCGATGTCGATCATGGTCATCATGGTGGCGGCCGGGGAGAGGGTGACAGTTTACCTAGCGCACGTGAAGGAGCAAGAAGCATGCGCGGCAGGTGCCGTCCGTCGCGGCGGGTTCGGGGCGAGGGCGAGGGTGGCGGCCGGCCCGGCGCGGGTCTAGATTGCACCGCGGTGGTGCATCGCGGGGCGCGCCGCGCACCCGCGCGGCCCCGTTCGTGCCGCTCAGGCGCGTTCCGAGGGATCGGTCTTCTTGGCCGCGCCGCGCACGTCCGGCGAGAGCTGGGCAAAGATCCAGGCCGAGCCGGCCGTGATGATGCCCACGCACAGGAAGGTGGCGTGGAAGGCCGGCAGCGTGTGGGTGGGGGTGACGCTACGCATCACGCCGGTGAAGGTGGCCAGCAGCGCGCCGGCCACCGTCACGCCCAGGCTCATCGACAGCATCTGCACCAGCGAGAACAGGCTGTTGCCGCTGCTCGCGCCGCCGGTGCCGAGGTCCTTGAGGGTGAGCGTGTTCATCGCGGTGAACTGCATCGAGTTGAAGCCGCCGAAGATCGCCAGCTGCAGCACCTGCAGCCACAGCGGCAGGCGATCGCTCATCAGCGCCATGCTGGCCATCAGCAGCCCGACCATCACGGTATTGGCCAGCAGCACCTTGCGGTAGCCGTGGCGCGTGATGAGCCCGGTGATCACGCGCTTGGAGAACATCCCGGCGGCGGCCACCGGCAGCATCATCAGGCCGGCCTCGAAGGCCGAGTAGCCGAGGCTGACCTGCAGCAGCAGCGGGATCAGGTAGGGCATCGCGCCGCTGCCGATGCGCGCGAACAGGTTGCCGAGCAGGCCCACGCTGAAGGTGTGGATCTTGAACAGCTCGAGCGAGAAGATCGGGTTCGGCGCGCGCACCGCGTACAGGCCGTAGGCGACGAACGAGGCCAGGCCGAGGATCATCAGCACCAGCACGGCGGCGTGGTCCATGCCGAGATCGGCGAGGCCGTCCAGCGACAGCGACACGGCGATCATGCCGGTGGTCAGCAGCAGGTAGCCGCGCAGGTCGAAGCGGCCCACCGAGGGATTGCGGGAATCGGGCATCGAGTAGTAGGTGGCCAGGCAGCCGACCACGCCGACCGGCACGTTGATCAGGAAGATCCAGTGCCAGGAGGCGATCTTGACCAGCCAGCCGCCCAGCGTGGGGCCGATCAGCGGGCCGATCAGGCCCGGGATCGCGACGAAGGACAGCGCCGGCAGGTAGCGCTCGGCCGGGAAGGTGCGCAGCACCGCGAGCCGGCCGACCGGCAGCAGCATCGCGCCGCCCACGCCCTGCGCCACGCGGAAGGCCACCAGTTGCGGCAGCGTGTGGGCGTTGGCGCACAGCAGCGAGCTGGCCGAGAAGATCAGGATCGCGCTGAAGAACACGCGGCGCGTGCCGAAGGTGTCGGCCAGCCAGCCCGAGACGGGGATCATCACCGCCATCGTCAGCGAGTAGGCGATCACCACCGACTGCATGCGCAGCGGCGATTCGCCGAGGCTCGCCGCCATCGAGGGCAGGGCCGTGTTGACGATGGTCGCGTCCAGCGTCTGCATGAAGAAGCCGGTGGCCACGACCCACAGCATCACGGTCAGGGACGATTCGCTCGGCGTGGCGGCGGGAGGACGGGACATGGCGGGGCTCGGAGTCGCGGACAGCCGTCATTGTAGGAAAAGCGTGACGGATGCGCAGCCGATTCGGGGGCGGATGATCGAGGCGCCGGGCCTGCGACGCGATGTTTCGGGCTCCTGATGCGCGGGGATCACCACCTTCGTGGCGGGGCGGAGCGGTTGCCGTCAGGTCGATCGGCGCGATGCCGACCCGGCCGGCGCGGGACTGCATCGAGCAACGGCGGTGCGAGCGGCATCACGCGCCGGCCGGGGCGACGTCGCGGCGGTCCGACGCGACTGATCGAGGCGCCGGGCCTGCGACGCGATGTTTCGGGCTCCTGATGCGCGGGGATCACCACCTTCGTGGCGGGGCGGAGCGGTTGCCGTCAGGTCGATCGGCGCGATGCCGACCCGGCCGGCGCGGGACTGCATCGAGCAACGGCGGTGCGAGCGGCATCACGCGCCGGCCGGGGCGACGTCGCGGCGGTCCGACGCGACTGATCGAGGCGCCGGGCCTGCGACGCGATGTTTCGGGCTCCTGATGCGCGGGGATCACCACCTTCGTGGCGGGGCGGAGCGGTTGCCGTCAGGTCGATCGGCGCGATGCCGACCCGGCCGGCGCGGG
>NZ_VWWK01000226.1:0-9449 GCF_011753035.1 Burkholderia sp. Ax-1720
TCGAGCCGCCGCGCGCGATCGACGGGCTGCGCCTGGGCGCCTCCGACCTGCGCCAGCTCGACGGCCCGCGCGTGCTGGAACTGAAGGTGCCGCTGTCGAATCACGCGAGCATCGCGCTGGCCTGGCCGTCGATCGAACTGACCCTGCTCGATGCCTCGAACCAGGTCGCCGCGCGCCGCGTGCTGCCGCCCGCCGACTACGTGCGTCCCGGCACGCCGCTCGGCGCGGGCCTGGCGGCCGGCGCCACCGAGACGCTGTTCGTGCGCATCGACACGGCGCCGGGCGCGGCCGACGGCGCGCCCGGCATCGCCGCCTCGAATTTCCGCGTACAGATTTTCTACCCGTAAGCGCACGGCGCGCCGCGAGAGGCGCGCCGGCCTCAACCTCGGCGTCCTCGCGACGCCCCCTCTTCGGAGTACGAATATGAGCAAAGTCACCCTGGGCGGCAACCCGATCGAACTGGCCGGCAGCTTTCCGGCCGTCGGCTCGCAAGCCCCCGACTTCAAGCTGGTCGGCCAGGATCTCGGCGAGCTGACGCTGGCGAGCTTCGCCGGCAAGCGCAAGGTGCTGAACATCGTGCCGAGCCTCGACACGCCGACCTGCGCGACCTCGACGCGCAAGTTCAACGAAGCCGCCAGCAAGCTCGCCGACACGGCGGTGGTGGTGGTTTCGGGCGACCTGCCGTTCGCGGCCAAGCGCTTCTGCACCACCGAGGGCCTGGCCAACGTGTCGACCGCTTCGACCTTCCGCGGCGGCCGCGACTTCGCCAATGCCTATGGCGTCGACGTCACCAGCGGCCCGCTGAACGGCCTGACCGCGCGCGCGGTGGTGGTCATCGATGCGAACGACAAGGTCGTCTACACGGAACTCGTCGAAGAGATCAAGAACGAGCCGAACTACGACGCCGCGCTTGCCGCGCTGAAGTAAGTTCTGCCACCGGATCCGGCCGTACGCGCGCCCTGCCTCGGCACGGCGCGCGTCACTCTCATCTGCAGCAGTCCCAACTACTGAACAGGAACGACCTTGGCTACGCTGATTTGCGGTTCGATCGCCTACGACAACATCATGACCTTCGAAGGGCGGTTCCGGGAGCACATCCTGCCCGATCAGGTTCACCTCATCAACCTGAGCTTCCTGGTGCCGACCATGCGCCGCGAGTTCGGCGGCTGCGCCGGCAACATCGGCTACGCCCTGCACGCGCTGGGCGGCGAGGCCCGCGTGATGGGCACGGTCGGCGCGATCGACGCGCAGCTCTATCTCGACCGCTTCGACTCGCTCGGCCTGTCGCGCCAGTTCGTGCGCGTGGTGCCCGACACGCATTCGGCCCAGGCGATGATCACCACCGACCTGGACAACAACCAGATCGCCGCCTTCCACCCGGGCGCGATGATGCAGTCGCACCTGAACCACGCCGGCGAGGCGCAGGGCATCAAGCTCGCGATCGTCGGCCCGGACGGCTTCCAGGGCATGGTCCAGCACGTCGAGGAACTCGCCAAGGCCGGCGTGCCCTTCGTGTTCGATCCGGGCCAGGGCTTGCCGCTGTTCGACCGTGACACGCTGCGGCGCAGCATTGAACTTGCGACCTATCTGGCTGTCAACGATTACGAAGCCAAACTGGTGAGCGACAAGACGGGCTGGTCCGAAGACGAGATCGCGAGCCGGGTCCAGGCCCTGATCATCACGCGCGGCGAACATGGCGCCACGATTCGTCACCGCGACGGCACCGAGCAGATCCCGGTCGTGCAGGCCGAGAAGATCGTCGATCCGACCGGTTGCGGCGATGCCTTCCGCGGCGGCTTGCTGTACGGGATCGAGAAGGGACTGGACTGGGCGACCACCGGCCGCCTCGCGAGCCTGATGGGATCGATCAAGATCGCTCACTCGGGCCCGCAGACGTACACGCTGGGCCGCGCGGAAATCCTGTCCCGCTTCAAGACCGCGTTCGGCTACAGTATCGAATGAGATTTGTTGGAGAAAACCACACATGCTGACCAGGAAAACCCTCACGCTCGCCGCGATGATCACCGCCTCGGTATCGCTCGCAGGCTGTTTCACGCCGCCGGGTTCCGCCGATGTCTATAGCGCCAGCCAGGCGCAGCGCGAACAGACGGTGCGCCTCGGCACCATCGAGAGCGTGCGCGCGGTGCGCATCGAGAGCGATACCGGCGCCGGCTCGACACTCGGCACGCTCGGCGGCGGCGCGCTCGGTGCCGTGGCCGGCAGTGCGATCGGCGGCGGCAAGGGCTCGATCCTGACCGCGATCGCCGGCGGCCTCGCCGGCGCGGTCGCGGGCAATGCGATCGGCCAGGGCATGAGTTCGGCCAACGGTGTGGAAATCACCGTGCGCCTCGATAACGGCGATCTGCGTTCGATCACGCAGGCCGCCACGCCGGAAGTGTTCCGTGCAGGCGATCGCGTCCGACTGCTGTCGAGCGGCGGCGTGACTCGCGTCACGCACTGAGCGAGGAGACCTCAGCGCGCGGCAACAGCCGCGATATCCAGCGCATACGCGATTCGTTTCGCGTATGCGTTTTTTTATGCGCGCGCGAAACCGGCGCCGGACTGAATCGCGAAGGCCTCACCGGGAAACACGCATAAAAAAATCCCGCCACCGGAAACCGGTAACGGGATTCGAGCGGGCCGAGGCATCGACCCGATACTGCATGACTACGGCTTGTGTCGTATCGACGCGAAGGTCGATTACGGACGGCTGCCGGTCGGGAACGGCCAGGCCGCTGCCGGGTTCAGCGCGGTCTTCGCGCCCGAAGCCGGAGCCACCGATGCCGTTGCGGTCGTCGTCGCCGGAGCAGCGGCAGCCTTCTTCGCAGCAGCCTTCTTGGCAGGGGCAGCCTTCTTGGCGGGCGCGGCCTTCTTCGCCGGCGCAGCCTTCTTGGCAGCAGCCTTCTTCGCCGGCGCGGCCTTCTTCGCGGCAACCTTCTTCACCGCTGCCTTCTTCGCCGGTGCTGCCTTCTTGGCGGCAACCTTCTTGACCGCAACCTTCTTCGCTGCGGCCTTCTTGGCTGCCGGCGCCTTCTTGGCGGCGACCTTCTTCACCGCTGCCTTCTTGGCCGGTGCTGCCTTCTTCGCGGCAACCTTCTTCACCGCGACCTTCTTCGCTGCAACCTTCTTCGCAGCAGCCTTCTTGGCCGGTGCAGCCTTCTTCGCAGCAACCTTCTTCACTGCGACCTTCTTCGCCGCGACCTTCTTCACGGCTGCCTTCTTCGCCGGTGCAGCCTTCTTCGCGACCGGTGCGGCCTTCTTCACTGCTGCCTTCTTGGCAGCCGGTTTCTTCTTGGCAGTTGCCATCATTTTCTCCTTCAGGTTCAGATGAGAGTCAGTTCAAACTACACCCTTCGTCAAAACCCGTTTCTCGCGGACGTGTGTTCAGAACGCGCGCTACGAAGCGGGCTATTCATCGGCGTACGCTTCGCAATCGCGCTTACGCTAATGAATACGGTAAGGCGCGCCGTGCCCTGCGGCACCGCGCGCCAGATCAAGTCGGCAGCCGGCGCGCCTCGCGCCGTCGCCCCGAATCGCTTGATAAAGGCGGGAGGCCCCTGGCCTGCCGCCTTTTCCGGAGGGAAGTTTGCCCATCCCACTGAAGGGTTCGCAAAGTGCCTGTCATGTCTGTGCGCCGCACCGGCGCAGGCCATCCTTTGCATCAGGCGTTCTTGCTCCTAAACCTTGGGCCGGGCTCGCGCCCGGCGGATACATCCTTGCTCGCGATGTCGCGCCCGGTCATTCCCAGGACAGCGCGCCGCCCGTCTGATACTCGATCACGCGCGTCTCGAAGAAGTTCCGCTCCTTCTTCAAATCGATCATCTCGCTCATCCACGGGAACGGGTTTTCCTCGTTCGGGTACAGCGCGTCGAGACCGATCTGCTGGCAGCGGCGATTCGCGATGAAACGCAGGTAGCTCTTGAACATCGAGGCATTCAGGCCGAGCACGCCACGCGGCATGGTGTCTTCGGCGTAACGGTATTCGAGCTCGACCGCGTGCTTGAACAGTTCGCGGATCTCGGCCCGGAATTCCGGCGTCCACAGATGCGGGTTCTCGAGCTTGATCTGGTTGATCAGGTCGATGCCGAAATTGCAGTGCATCGACTCGTCGCGCAGGATGTACTGATACTGTTCCGCCGCGCCCGTCATCTTGTTCTGGCGGCCGAGCGCGAGAATCTGCGTGAAGCCGACGTAGAAGAACAGGCCTTCCATGATGCAGGCGAACACGATCAGCGACTTCAGCAACTTCTGGTCCGCTTCCTGCGTGCCCGTCACGAACGCCGGATCGGTCAGCGTGTGGATGAACGGGATCAGGAATTCGTCCTTGTCGCGGATCGAGGTGATCTCGTGGTACGCGTTGAACATCTCGCCTTCGTCCAGGCCGAGCGATTCGACGATGTACTGATAGGCGTGGGTGTGGATCGCTTCCTCGAAGGCCTGGCGCAGCAGGAACTGCCGGCACTCGGGCGCCGTGATGTGGCGGTAGGTGCCCAGCACGATGTTGTTGGCGGCCAGCGAGTCGGCGGTCACGAAGAAACCGAGGTTGCGCTTGACGATCCGGCGTTCGTCCTCGGTGAGGCCGTTCGGATCCTTCCACAGCGCGATGTCGCGGGACATGTTGATTTCCTGCGGCATCCAGTGGTTCGCGCAACCCGCCAGATACTTCTCCCACGCCCACTTGTATTTGAACGGCACCAACTGATTGACGTCGGTCTTGCCGTTGATGATGCGCTTGTCGGCGATGTTGACTCGCTCCTGCGAGCCGGCCGCGCTCGCTTGCGCCGGTGCATACGGAGCGACCGCGAGGTCGCCCTGGAAAATGTCGCGCACCGAAGGAGCCTGATGAGCGGCAGACGCTGCGGCCTGCACACCGACGGCCATTCCGGCGGGGGAGCGCATCGTGTTTTGCTGCGCTCCGCTCGCGGGAGTTACGGCCGCCTTCTCGTCATCCCAGTTGAGCATAAATTCTCACCATCAATTTAGAACGGTTTGTACCATCTTTTCCTGAGCGATAAAAGGGTTCGCTCACGAAAAATCCTGTTTTCGATTCGCGTTGCGACCTCGATACAACACTTTGCGAGGCGCGCGATCGATCGCGATGTGTGTATCGCGAGTGATGCCGTGTGTCTGGAAGATCGCGCGATGCGCGTCGACGTTGCGATCGAGCCGGCTCGATCTTCCTGTCGGGGGCGTTCGCGAACCCGTCGCCGGGTTCGCAAGATACGGATTCCTTATCCGTTTGTAGTCGAGGTCGGCGCGCAGTTCAACCATCGATGTCATCGCGCGCCGCCTTCGCTTCACTGCGTGATGCCGCGTGTTACTGGCAGGCCTCGCATTCCTCGAAGCCCGGGTCGCCCGGACGCATCGTGCAGACCGGGCCGTCGGCCTCGATCGGCGCGGCGCTGAGCGCGCCCGTCGGTGCCGCGCCGCCAGCCGCGCCGAAGCTGCCGGCCGCGCCTTGCGCGCCGCCCGCCGAGCCGCCGCCCATGCCGCCGGAGCTCGGCACCGCGTTCAGCGCGCCGTGCGCCACCGTCGACTTCTCGACGTGGGTGGCCGCCATCGTGCGCAGGTAGTAGGTGGTCTTCAGGCCGCGCACCCAGGCGAGCTTGTAGATCTCGTCGAGCTTCTTGCCCGAGGCGCCCGCCATGAAGATGTTGAGCGACTGTGCCTGGTCGATCCACTTCTGGCGACGCGAAGCCGCCTCGACCAGCCACTTCGGGTCGACCTCGAAGGCGGTCGCGTAGATCGCGCGCAGGTCGGCCGGGATCCGGTCGATGCGCGAGAGCATGCCGTCGAAGTACTTCAGGTCGGCGACCATCACCTCGTCCCACAGGCCGCGTTCCTTCAGGTCGCGCACCAGGTACTCGTTGACCACCGTGAACTCGCCCGACAGGTTCGACTTCACGAACAGGTTCTGGAAGGTCGGCTCGATGCAGGGCGAGACGCCGATGATGTTCGAGATGGTGGCCGTCGGCGCGATCGCGATGCAGTTCGAGTTGCGCATGCCGTGGACCGAGATCCGGCCGCGCAGCGAGGTCCAGTCGAGCGATTCGCTCATGTCGACCTCGACGTAGCCGCCGCGCGCCTCTTCCAGCAGCTTCAGGGTGTCCTGCGGGAGGATGCCGCGATCCCACAGCGAGCCGTTGTAGCTCGAGTAGCGGCCGCGCTCCTCGGCCAGCTCGGTCGACGCCCAGTAGGCGTAGTAGCAGACCGCTTCCATCGAGCGATCGGCGAACTCGACCGCCGCGTCCGACGAGAACGGCGTGCGCAGCAGGTGCAGGCAGTCCTGGAAGCCCATGATGCCCAGGCCGACCGGGCGATGCTTGAGGTTCGAGTTACGTGCCTTGGCGACCGCGTAGTAGTTGATGTCGATGACGTTGTCGAGCATGCGCATCGCCACGCTCACGGTGCGCTTGAGCTTGTCGTGGTCCAGCGCGTAGCTGCCGTCCGCCTGCTTGGCGAGGTGGGCGACCAGGTTGACCGAACCCAGGTTGCAGACCGCGATTTCCGAGTCGCTGGTGTTGAGCGTGATTTCCGTGCAGAGGTTCGACGAGTGGACCACGCCGACGTGCTGCTGCGGGGAACGGATATTGCAGGGATCCTTGAACGTGATCCACGGATGGCCCGTCTCGAACAGCATGCCGAGCATCTTGCGCCAGAGTTGCGCCGCCGGGATCTTCTTGAACAGCTTCAGCTCGCCGCGCGCCACCTTCTCCTCGTAGCCGAGGTAGGCCGCCTCGAACTCGGCGCCGAACTTGTCGTGCAGGTCCGGGCAGGTCGAGGGCGAGAACAGCGTCCAGTCGGCGCCTTCCATGACGCGCTTCATGAACAGGTCGGGAATCCAGTTCGCCGTGTTCATGTCGTGGGTGCGGCGGCGGTCGTCGCCGGTGTTCTTGCGCAGCTCGAGGAATTCCTCGATGTCGAGGTGCCAGGATTCCAGGTACGCGCAGACCGCGCCCTTGCGCTTGCCGCCCTGGTTCACGGCCACCGCCGTGTCGTTGACCACCTTCAGGAACGGCACCACGCCCTGCGACTTGCCGTTCGTGCCCTTGATGTGCGAGCCCAGCGCGCGCACGCGCGTCCAGTCGTTGCCCAGGCCGCCCGCGAACTTCGAGAGCAGCGCGTTTTCCTTCAGCGCTTCATAAATGCCGTCCAGGTCGTCGGCGACCGTGGTCAGGTAGCACGACGAGAGCTGCGAGCGGCGCGTGCCCGAGTTGAAGAGGGTCGGCGTCGAGCTCATGAAGTCGAAGCTCGACAGCACATTGTAAAACTCGATCGCGCGCGCTTCGCGGTCGATCTCGTTGAGTGCCAGGCCCATCGCCACGCGCATGTAGAACGCCTGGGGCATCTCGATGCGGGTGCCTTCGACGTGCAGGAAGTAGCGGTCGTACAGCGTCTGCAGGCCGAGGTAGCCGAACTGCAGGTCGCGGCTCGCGTCGAGCGCCTCGCCCAGGCGCACCAGGTCGAACTGCAGCAGCTTGTCGTCGAGCAGCTCGGCTTCGACGCCGCGCTTGAGGAACTGCGGGAAGTATTCCGCGTAGCGTGCCTGCATCTCGCCCTGCGCGACTTCCTCGCCGAGGATCTCGCGGCGGATCGTGTGCAGCAGGATGCGTGCCGTCACCTGGCTGTAGGCCGGGTCCTTCTCGATCATGGTGCGCGCGGCCAGGATGGCCGAATCGTAGACCTGGCTCAGCGGCACGCCGTCGTACAGGTTCTTCACCGTCTCGGCGACGATCGGATCGGGATTGACGGCGCTGCCCAGGCCCTCGCAGGCGGCGGCGACCAGGCCGTGCAGCGCCTTCATGTCGAGCGGGCGGCTCACGCCCTTGTCGGTCACGGTCAGGCCCGAGCTGCCGGCCGGCGTCTCGACCGGCGCGTCGCTATGGGCGCGCTCGAGGTGACGCTTCTCGCGGTACAGCACGTAGGCGCGCGCGACGTTGTGCTCGCCGCCGCGCATCAGGGCAAGCTCGACCTGATCCTGGATGTCCTCGATATGGAAGGTGCCGCCGTTCGGGCGGCTGCGCAGCAGCGCGCGCACGACGCTCTGCGTCAGCTGCTCGACGAGCTCGCGCACCCGAGCCGACGCGGCGCCCTGGCCGCCGTTGACCGCGAGGAAGGCCTTGGTGACGGCGATCGCGATCTTCGACGGCTCGAACGCCACCACGCTGCCGTTGCGGCGGATCACCTTGTAATCGGCGAACGTCGCCTGCGGCGCGAGCGCGGGCGCGCCCTGCGAAGCCGTGCCAAGAGGGCGGCTCTGGGCGCTCTCGAATTGGGACGTCCCGGTGTCGGTCGTTTGCATGTGCAAAGCTCCTGGTGCTGGATGGTGCGGAGGGATCCGCGGATTTGAACGATTAACGCGCAGTGCGGGGCGCGGGCGGCAGAACGCAAAAGCGGCATGGGCCGCGCGATACCGAGAAGTCGACGTCTGTTTTCGTCATGCGTATCGCGCCCCCTTGCCGCCTGTGTCTGCGCTGTCGCGGCGTGCCGTGCCTGGACGGACGCCGCGCTGAGAATTCCTCCGGCATTCGCTGCCGGCTGGAGCGGATCGCCCTGGTGGCGCCTGCTCTCTTAACACTATATCTAGTGAGAAACCCTTCAACTGGCACCAAGTATAGTGGACGATCGAACGATCTCAAAATGGAAAATTCGAGAGAATTGCGCCCCGCCCGCTTGACATCGAGCGAGTGCAGATGGGGCCTGGGATCGGCCCCGATCGCGCTGCGACGCGTCAGTGCGACGCGCGCGGGAAGACCCCGCGCTTAACGAAGGTAAGGAAACGATGCGCTCGAAAGTCCGGCATCGCTCGCGTAGCGTTGCCAATCGAAGCAGGGGCCGGGATCGGTCTTGCGGCCCGGCGCGATGTCGGCGTGGCCGGCGATCGCCTCGATCGGATAGCGCGCCGCCAGCGCGCGCGTGAGCGTGGCCAGCGTCGCGTACTGGGCCGCCTCGAAGGGGCGCTCGTCGGTGCCCTCGAGCTCGACGCCGATCGAGAAATCGTTGCAGCGCTCGCGGCCGAGGAAGTTCGACGGGCCGGCATGCCAGGCGCGCGCGTCGCAGGACACGAACTGCACCAGCTCGCCGTCGCGGCGGATCAGGAAGTGGGCTGACACATGCAGGCCGCGCAGGTTCGCGTCGAACCACGGATGCGCATCGCAGTCGAGCCGGTTCTGGAACAGCGCCTCGATCGCGTCGCCGCCGAACTCGCCGGGCGGCAGGCTGATGTTGTGCACCACCAGCAGGGTGGGCGGCACGCCGTGCGCGGGCCGCGCCTCGTGGTTCGGCGAAGGCGCGTGGCGCGCGCCGCTCAGCCAGCCGTCGGCGCCGACCCGCAGCGAGTCGCTCACGACGCGTCGCGGCCGGCCGAGCTGGTCTGGCGCGCCGCGTGCTCGGGACAGCAGAAGTACTCGCCGGCCGCCGCGATCGCCTCGCCCTTGGGCGTGTGGACG
>NZ_VWWK01000227.1:0-9262 GCF_011753035.1 Burkholderia sp. Ax-1720
GCCAGCGGCGGCTCGTCGCCGTTCTCGGTCGCGCCCGCTTCGCCGCCATCGCGCGCGCCGAGCCGCAGCACCGACAGCATCGCGCAACCCACCGCGATCGCCAGCGTCGGCAGCAGCAGCGGCATCATCGCCGGCAGCCCCTGGCCGCCGAACACCACGTAGGTATAGACCGGCAGCGAATACGGGTGATAGGCCACCATCACGGTCGCGCCGAATTCGCCGAAGGCGCGCAGCCAGGCCAGCACCAGCCCGGCGCGGATCGACGGCCAGGCGGCCTGCAGCGCGACGCGGAAGAAGCGGCTGCCGGCGCGATGGCCGAGCGTGGCGGCGACATCCTCGAACACCGGGTCGAGCGCGGCGAAGGCCGAGCGCGCGGCGACGATCAGGAAGGGCGCGGCCACGAAGGTTTCCGCCAGCACGATGCCGGCGAAGGAATCGGTCAGCGCGCCGTTGCTCCACTGGCCGAGCGGGCTGTAGGGACCCAGCAGGAACAGCAGCAGCACGCCGCTGGTGAGCGGCGGCAGCGCCAGCGGCAACTGCACGATGAAGCCTATCGGCGTGGTGGCGCGCGAGCCGGAGCGCGCCAGCCAGTAGCCGAGCGGCACCCCGCAAACCAGGGTGAGCAGGGCGGCCAGCGTGGCGCTGCCGGCCGACACGCCGACCGCCGACCAGGTGGCGCCCCAGTCGACGCCGGCCCAGTCGGCCTGGCCGATCTGGGGGATGGCGGCGAGGAAGGGCGCGCAGAGGTAGACCGCCAGCAGCAGCGAGAGCAGCCGCAGCGGTCCGGCGACGCGTCGCGTCATTGCTGGGCGGCGTCGATCACGGCCTGCAGCGAGGGCGGCAGGGCCTGCGCGTTGCCGCTCACCTTGGGCGTGACCACGTCGACGCCGTGCTGCTTGAGCAGGGCGCGGCCCTGGGCGCTCAGCAGGAAGTTGGCGAAGCGCGCGGCGCCGGCCTGGTTGGGCGCGTCGGACAGGATCGTCAGCGTGTAGCTGGCGTTGGCCTGCAACTCGGGCGCGGGCGCTACGGCCGGGATCTTCAGGTCCGAGGTCTCGGTCGAGTAGAAGAAGCCCGCGTCGAGCTGGCCCGATTGCAGGCGGCCCACCAGGGTTTCCTCGGGCAGCACCTGTTCCGGGTTCTCCGCCGTGCCGAGCGTCTTCTCGACCAGGTCCGGCTGGTGGTAGAAGCTCGCCGCCTTGGTCATCATCTCCACCGTGAAGGCGCCCTTCGGATCGAGCTTCGGATCGGTGCGGCCGATGCGGATGCCCGGCTCCTGCAGCACCTGGTCCCAGCGCCTGGTCTTGAAGTCCTTGGCGAAGCGGCTCTTGGCGTTATAGCCGATCATCAGCGGCGACTCGGCGAAGTTGACGTACCAGGCCACGTGGCCGCCGTTCTCCTCGCCCATCAGGCCGGTGTTGACCTTCGGGCTCGCGCTGATGAACACGTCGCCGCGCCGCAGCTTGCCCTTGATCTCGTTGGCGATCTTGTTCGAGCCGGCCGCGTAGCCGTGGAAACGCAGCCCGGTCTCCTTCTCGAAGGCGGGGCCCACGCTGCGCTCCATCAGGTTGACCAGGGAACCCGCGTACAGCACGTTCACGG
Organism: Burkholderia sp. Ax-1720; assembly: GCF_011753035.1. Taxonomy (NCBI): domain Bacteria; kingdom Pseudomonadati; phylum Pseudomonadota; class Betaproteobacteria; order Burkholderiales; family Burkholderiaceae; genus Burkholderia; species Burkholderia sp. Ax-1720. Next base: position 1,600 of record NZ_VWWK01000227.1, read on the forward strand.
TGTCGTTGTCGGCGGCCTGCGCGTTGGCGGCAAAGGCACTCGCGACGACGGCGCCGCACACCAGCAGCTTGCGAAACATGGCTTACTCCGTAGCGTTATAGAGGTCGGTATATTACGGTGCGACGGCGACATTTGGGCGGAATAGCGGGAATCGCGGCGGCGATTCGTTGCGTTTACACTGGCGTCCTCGATGCGCCGGCATCTCGGCCGGCGCCAACCTGACAGGAGACCTCCATGCGCACGAGTGCCCGTAACCATTTCGTCGGACAGATCGTCGACGTGAAACCCGGCGCGGTCAACGACGAGGTGAGGCTGCGCGCCGCCGACGGCCTCGAGATCGTCGCGATCGTCACCCACGGCAGCGCCGAGTCGCTGGGGCTGGCCGCCGGCAAGGCCGCGTTCGCGCTGGTCAAGGCCTCGTCGGTGCTGGTGATGGTGGACGTCGACGCGGGGCGCGTCTCGGCGCGCAACTGCGTGGCCGGCACGGTGGCTTCGCTGACCAAGGGCGCCGTCAATGCCGAGGTCGCGATCGCGGCGCCGGGCGGCGCGCAGGTGGTGGCGATCGTCACCAACGACAGCGTCGATCGCCTGGGCCTGGCGCCCGGCAAGCCGGCCAGCGCGATCTTCAAGGCCTCCAGCGTGATCATCGGCGTGGACGCCTGAGCGGAGCCGCCCGATGAGCACCGAAGCGCCGCCGCTCCTGGCCGGCCATCCCGGCCCCGGCATCCTGAGGATCGAGGGCGACGTGCTGCGGCCGATGTCGCTGTCGCTGGCCGAGCTCGCCGCCTTGCCGGCCACGCGCTGCGAGCCCTTCGCGCTGCGCTGCTTCACCAGCGGCCGGTACATCCGCGACGTCGAGCCGTATCGCGGCGTGCGCCTGACCGAGCTGTTCACGCTGGCCGGGCTGCACGATCCGGCCAGCGGCGATTTCAAGCGCACCGTGTTCCTGGCGATCGGCCACGACGGCTACGTGGTCACCTTCTCGTGGCACGAGTTGTTCAATACCGCGATCGGCGAGCAGGCGATCGTCGCCTACGAATGCGGCGGCCGCGCCCTGGGCGAGGCGGGCGCGCCGCTGCTGTTCTCCGGCGCCGACATCTCGCCGGCGCCGCGGCACGTGAAGCGGCTCGCGTCGCTGGTGGCGCGCGTGATTGCGCCGTAAGCGCGCCGTGATCGCGCCGGGCAGCGAGCGCTCCGGGGGAATTTCTCGACGCCGGGATTTTTTCCTCGAAAAATGACTCGATGTCCTTATCCGGATGAAGATGGGATGGCCCATCGGGAGAAACGAGTCATGAGGAAATTCCGTTCCATGCTGGTGCTGGGCATGCTGGCGGCCGCCGGCGCGCAGGTGTCCTGCCTGGCGGCGCCCGCAGTCGGCGCCGACGATCACGCCGCGGCGCAGGGCACCGCCGCCGGCAAGTCCGCGGCGCCGCCGAGATTGACGGTGGGCGTCAGCGATCCGAACACGCGCCTGATCCTGCCGTGGTTCCTCGCCGACACGATCGATGCCGTCAATTCGCGCAGTTCGCTGAACGAGACGCTGCACAAGTTCAAGCGGGATCTGTAGCCCTGCCTCGCGCGGCCCTGGACGGGGCCGCTCGACCCGATCGCATCCACGCCGGACACCGCCGGCCCGGATGCGATTTTTCATTGGGCGGCCGATTTCCCTCGCGACTGTCCTCGCGATTGCCCGCGATCTCGCCGGCAGGAGCCCGACGGGCCCCGTGCCGGCTCCCTCCCTTTACGGCAAGGCCGCCGCGCTCACGCCCTCGGGCAGGCTGGCGCCGTCGCGCACGAACAGCGGCAGCGTGTCGACGTCCGGCACCACCGTGCGCGACAGCGGCCCCTGGAATACCGCGCCGGTCCAGAAGTCGCGCCAGGTGCCCGCCGGCAGGTAGATGTGCCGCGTGCCCACGCCAACCGTCGACAGCGTCGAGGTGACCGGCGCGACCAGCAGGTCGGGGCCGAACAGGTACTCGTCGTCGGCTGCCACCGCGTTGGCATCGCTCGGGTAGGCATAGGGCAGGGGCCGCACGATCGGCGTGCCGTCGGCGATGGTGCTACGCGCCGCGGCGGCGATATGGGGCACCAGGCGGTCGTGCAGCGTCGCGTAGCGCCGGTAGACGGCGATCGCGTGATCGCTGACCCACCACGGCGGCACCGGCGTCTGCATCACCGGCGAGAGCGCGCCCAGTTCGGTCCAGCGGATATAGGTGCCCTCGGTCGGCGTCAGCTCCGGGTGGTTGAAGCCGGCCTCGCCGGTGTTCTGGCGGCTGCCCGCGTAGCCGCCGATATCACCGCCCGTGAAGGCGAAGCCGCTCATTGACAGGGACATCAAGCCGCGCAAGGCCTGGGTCAGCCCCTGCTCGCCCGGCTGGCTCTGGTTGTCCGCCTCCCAGTGGCCGGCCCAGCGCGCCGAGCCGTTCCAGCCGCCGCGCGCGAGGATCACGAAATCGTCGCCGGGCCGCTCGGCGTGGAAGGCGTCGAAGATCGCGTGATGGTAGTCGTCGATATAGGCATTGTGGTTGAGCCGGTTCGGCAGGCCGTTGTGCCAGACCGAGTTGTCGGACAGGTCCTCCTCGCCGCGATCGACCTTGACGCCGTCCACGCCGCGCCGTACCAGCGCGCGCAGGCCGTCGCGCCAGGCGGCATAAGGCGCCGGGTTGCTGAAGTCGACGTGGGTGCTGAGGCCGCGCGGCGGGTAGTAGGTGGCCTCGTTGTTGTCGGGCCGGGTGCCGGTGATGGTCCAGCCCTTGTTGATGTAGTCGGTCTGGTAGCTGTTGTTCACGTAGGACGAGAGCCAGACCATCAGGCGCACGCCCTTGTCGTGGACCTGCGAGATCAGCGCGTCGGGGTTCGCGAAGCGGGCGGGATCGAAATCGAAACTGCCCTGGCCGTTGTCCCAGGGATTGTCGAGCCAGACCGCGCCGATCGGGATGTTGCGGCTCTGCATGCCGTCGACCAGTTGGTTGACCGAGGCGGTGCTGGTATCGCCGTCCTGCCAGACCATCGGCTTCCACATCCAGTCGGGCGGCGTCCACTGCGGGCCGCCGACGCGGCCGACATGGGCCGACAGCATCTTGGCCGGCGTGCCCTGGTAGTAGACCAGGTCCAGCGTGTCGTTCTCGATGGTCGCGCGCACCGCGTCGGGACGCTGGTCGTCGCGCGCGAACACGATTTCCCCACGCGCGTCCGAATCGACGGCCGCGCCCCAGCCGCAAGGACACCAGAAGAACGGCGAGACGATCTCGTTGGTCGAGGTCTGCCGGTTCGAGCCCGGCCCGTGGCTGATCCACAGCGGCAGCGCCGTGTTGCGCAGGTTGACCGAGTTGAAGCGCTGGCCGCCGCCGAAGTAGGCCTGCGTGGCCGGGCTGTCCCAGGCGGTGGACACCGCCGTGACCTTGGGCGCGGCCGGCGCGTAGTGCAGCCTGACCGTGCCGTTGTCGGCGAAGCTCAGGCTCAGCGTGGCGCCCAGCCCGTCGTCGGTGTTCACCGCGATGGTGGCGACCTTGCCCGAGGCCTGCACCGACTTCACGCCGGTCGCGTAATGCCACTGCGAACCGCTCAGGTAGGACAACGGCCGATAGCTGACTTGCGGCAAGCCCGGGTAGGCCTCGTTGATGCCGTCCTGGAGGTTGTCGAACTTCGCGAAATCGGGATTGACCTGCGAGGGTGCGCCGCTGGCCGCGGCGTCCTGGACCAGGGTGTCGCCGTTGGCCGAGGCCCATTGCAGGTGCCAACTGTCGCGGCTGAGCACGAAACGCGTGTTCGCATTGCCGACGATGAACTGCGAGGGCGTTTCGGTGACCTGCAGCGCATTGCCGTTGTTGCTGCTGCCGCCGTTGCCGGTGGTGTTGCCGGCCTGGGTTGCCGGCGGATCGTCATGGCCGCCGCAGGCGGCGAGCGCCAGGGCGGTGCCGGCCAGCAAGGCGGGGAGTCGCCGCGGCGGGCGGGAAGTTTTCGACATTGTTTGATTATCCATCCAGGAAATTCATCGACTCGAAACAAAAGGGATTCGTGTCGAGATGAATGACGCATTTCAGTTTCGCGGGGAATGAAAGAGGCTAGTTAGGATGAATTTAAGGCAGATGACAAAGCGTTTTGGAAAAAATCACGGGCTTGTCGAATAAATCCGGGAACGGTCGTTCCTTTTGAAAATTCTCGGTGCCTTACCAAGTCACGAAAACATCATGTAAACAGCCGTCATCGAAATATAAAGTAATAGAATCGGTTGATTGAATGGAGATTTTTTCATCCGTCGGACATGTGGGATTTGTCATTGAAGAGACATCTGTCGATGTCTTAATTCGGCCTCGATAGCATTTGGATAGTTTTCTGTAATATCGGAAATCGCTATTTATTTCTTAAAACTGACATATCGACGGATTGAAAATGGATCGCCGTAAATTCATCAAGTGGAGCGGTTTCATGACCGCTTCGGTCGCCAGCGCCACGCTATTGACCGCATGTGGCGGGGGCGACGACGCCGCGACTTCGACCGGCACGAATACCGGTGGCGGCAGCTCGACGGCCACGCCGCTGTCGTTCTCGCTGGGCGTCGCCTCGGGCGATCCGCAGCCGGGCAGCGTGGTGCTGTGGACCCGCGTGGCGGGCGGTGACGGCAAGAACCCCGTCAACGTGCGCGTGCAGGTGTCGACGGCGGCCGATTTCAGCGCGCTGGTGCTCGATACCACGGTGGCGGCGAGCGCCGACTGGGACTACACGCTGCGCCACAAGGTCAGCGGCCTGAACGCGAACACCATCTACTACTACCGCTTCATCGCGGGTGGCGTGACCAGCATGACGGGCCGCACCTGGACGCTGCCGGCCGCCGGGCAGGCGCTCTCGCAACTGAAGTTCGCGGTGATCTCCAGCCAGGACTGGAGCGTGAACCACTGGGCGGCCTTCGACACCATGCAGGGCGAGGACATCAGCTTCATCGTGCACGTCGGCAACTACGTGTACGAGCGCCTCGGCATCACGCTGCCGACCACGCCGGCGCGCGACCCGGCGCATCCCGACTTCAAGCTGCCCAACGGCACGGCCCTGCCCGACGGCTCGGTCTACGCGACCACGCTGCCCGACTACCGCACGCTCTACAAGACCTATCGCAGCGATCCGCGCCTGCAGCGCCTGCACGCCAACTGGCCGATGATCGCGATCTGGAACGACCACGAGTTCTCGGCCAACGGCTGGCAGGACCACGAGACCTACACCGCCGCCCAGGCGCAGCAGACCGCGCGCCGGCGCGGCGCCAACCAGGCCTGGTTCGAATACATGCCGGCCGACGTGAGCTTCACGGCCGACAATCCCTCGTTCCAGAATATTCAGATCTATCGTTCGTTCTCCTTTGGAAACCTGGCCACGCTGGTGATGACCGACGAGCGCCTGTATCGCGCGGCCCACGAGGTGGCGGAACAGGTATCGGGCAATCCGGTGGGCAGCCTCTACTTCGTGCCGAAGGCCACCGTGGCGGCCGCCGAGCAGGCGAAGCTGACGGCCGCGAGCAATGCGCTGACCCCGGTGTCGCTGCTCGGCGACACGCAGCGCCAATGGTGGCAGACGCAGATGAGCGCGGCCAAGACCACCTGGAAGCTGTGGGGCAACAGCGTGTCGCTGCTGCGCACGCAGGTGGACATGTTCGCCGCCCTCACCGACGCGCTGACCCAGGCCGTGCTGCAGACCACCAGCGGGCTGGGGCCGTTCGAGGCCCAGTTCCACACGGCGATCCAGCAGGACCTGACCGCGGCCGTGGCCGGCAACCTGAAGCCCGCGCCGTTCACCAACCTGGACACCTTCGCGACGCAGAAGCTGGGCTTCCCCGAGTCCGCCGTGCAAGGAACCATCGCCGAGCTGAACTCGCTGCTGCCGCCGTATTCGGTGCTGACCACCATGCTGATGAGCGCCGACCAATGGGACGGCTACAACGCCGAGCGCCTGAGCCTGATGAGCTTCCTGAGCAGCAACAACATCGGCAACGTGGTGTCGCTGTCGGGCAACCTGAATGCCTTCGTGGCCGGCACCGTGATGAACGACTTCGATGCCGCCACGCCCACGCCGGTGATGGTCGACCTCGGCACCGCCGGGATCTCGAGCACCTCGCTGTTTACCTCCTACGTGGCCTTCCTCAACAACCCGGCCAACAATACGGGCTGGCTGGACCTGCTGGCGACCACCGGCGGCTTCAACAGCCTGGACAGCACGCTCACCGCGAACAACAGCTGGCTGGCGTATTCGGACAGCAATGCGCAGGGGTATAGCGTGATCACGCTCACGCCGAGCGCGCTGACCTGCAACTTCCGCAAGATTGCGCCGGTGAGCCCGACGGGCCAGGTGCCGAACGCCGCCACCGCGGTGGCCAGCACCAAGGTGGTGACGGTGCAGGCGAACACCACCAAGCTCAACGTGGCGTAGTAGCGGAACGAAGCAGCGCTTCGAAGCTGAACGACGAATGGCCCGGGAGCAGGCGTGCTCCCGGGCCATTTTCATGTTGCGGCTTCCTTTCTCGGCTTCGCGTCAGGCGGGGCCGTCGCGCGGCGAATCGGCGAATCGGCGGCTCGCGAGGCGGCCGGCCCATCGTGTATGCTTTCGCGCATGAGCAAACCCGATCTCCCTTCGACCGAGCCCGCGCCCGCGCCCGAGGCAGCCGAGTCGTCCTCCGCACCGCCGGGCCCCCCGCAAGTCAATTTCCGGATGCGGATCCGGCGCGGCGACACGGTCGCGCTCGGCCCCGGCAAGGTCACCCTGCTCGAAGCGGTGCGCGAGCACGGCTCGATTTCGGCGGCCGCGCGCCATCTCGGCATGTCCTATCGCCGCGCCTGGCTGCTGATCGACGAACTGAATCGCTCGCTGCGCGCGCCGGCCACGCATTCCGAGCAGGGCGGCGCGAGCGGCGGCGGCTGCACGCTGACCCCGGTCGGCGAGAAGATCATCGCGCTCTATCGCGAGATCGAGGAAGAGGCGAAGCGGCATTGCGACAGCCAGATCGCCGAGCTGACGGACTTGATGCAGTCCTGAGGCGGTTTTGAGTCGGCCCTGATGCCGTCTCTCGATGCGGGCGCCGGGGCGGTGCCCGTGGGTGGTTCGGCGCTCAGCCGTGCCGCATCGCGATGGCCGCCGCCGCGCGTTCGGCCGAGCGCGCCAGCCCCGCGATGGCATCCACCACCTCGGCCAGGTTGGCCGCCTTGATCCTCCTCAGCGGCACCCCCTGCTTCGCGCAGGCCGCCGCGATGCCGGCCAGCGCTTCGCAGGCCACGGCATCGGTCGCCACCACCACCAGGTCGGCTTCGGCGACTCGCGACATCCAGCTTCCCGCGCTCGTGTCGGTGCCGTCGTGCACGGCGACCGAGCCGCCCGCCGCGTCGACCAATCGCGCGAGCGCCGCATTCGATCCCTCCCGTCCGCCGACATAGACGATCCGCCGGCCGCGCATCGCGCGCAGCGACGGCCGCGCCAGGTCGACGCCGCCCGGCACGGCCGCGAAGGCCTGCTCGAGCACGGCGGCTTCGCGCTTGGCCGCGTTCAGCACATGCAGGGCGTCGTCGAGCTGTTCGCGCAGCATCCGCACCCGCGCCTGCTCCACCTCGAGCGCCTGCTCGGCCGCCGCCGCGCGGCCGGCCAGCAGCACCGCGTTGGCGTCGCGTTCGGCCAGCGCGCGCCGCAG
>NZ_VWWK01000228.1:0-9262 GCF_011753035.1 Burkholderia sp. Ax-1720
CATCGCGCTGGTGTTCTCGTTCCATGCGCTGGTCGAGCTGATGCAGTTCATCGCCTCGGCCGATGCGCTGCAGGGCCTGGTGTTCTGGACGCTGGGCTCGCTGGAGCGCGCCGACTGGCAGAAGATCGGCGTGCTCGCGGCGGCGCTGGCCGTGGCGCTGCCGCTGTCGATGCGCAATGCCTGGGCGCTCACCGCGCTGCGGCTGGGCGAGGAGCGCGCGGCCAGCGTCGGCATCGTCGTGCGGAATCGCGCGCAGGGCGCGACGCTGGTGCTGGCATAGTCGGCCGCGGCGGCGCTGGCCGTGTCCCCTTCGGCGGCGCGTTTCGCGGTCTTGGCCGGACGCGCTTTCACCTTGTATTCGTCGGGCGGCAGCAGACTGCCGAGCTTGCTGGGGGGAGTAGGCAAAGGCATGGTGTCCCTCGAGAGGAATCGTGTCGCTTGGGGTGCGCCGCGGTTCGCATCCTGTCACGCGAGGCGTGCAGTTTGCGCGCGGTGGCGCACAGGAGTATCAAATCGCCGGTTCGCCTAGTTTTCGGTCAGCTCCTTGACGGGAAGAGACGCGGCGGGCGCAGCGTGCCGCAAAAGACCATGAAAAAAGCCGCTGCCCCCGAACAGGGACAAGCGGCTCGGCTTCTTGCTGCGTAGCACTGCGCGTCACGGGCCAACGAAACTCGCGCCGACCGACTGCGCAGCTACGAAAAAGAGTGGACTGACGGGCATTCATTGCGGCCCAATATAACCCGCCTCAAAGCGCTTGTACAGCGCCGAGCACCTCGTCGACGTGGCCCGGCACCTTGATGCCGCGCCACTCGCGGCGCAGTACCCCGTCGCCGTCGATCAGGAAGGTCGAGCGCTCGATGCCGCGCACTTCCTTGCCATACATTTTCTTCAGTTTCATGACACCGAACATCGCGCAGAGCGTTTCATCGGGGTCCGAAATCAAGGGGAAGGGCAGCTCCAGCTTGGCCTTGAAATTGTCGTGCGAGCGCAGGCTGTCGCGCGAGACGCCGACGATCTCGGCGCCGGCCTTCTTGAACTTCGGGTACAGATCGCGGAACTGCAAACCTTCGGTGGTGCAGCCCGGCGTATTGTCCTTCGGGTAGAAATACAGCACGAGCTTCTTGCCGTTCAGCGCCGACAGCGTGAAATCGCCGCCGGTCGCCGGTGCGGTGAAATCGGGAATTTGACGGTCGATTTCGACGGACACGGGATTCTCCTGTTGTTATCGGCGGCACGACGCTTCGTCGTGCCGGACATGGCGGGAAAGAGGACGGCGCGCCGGCTGGCGATCAGTCGGGCTGGACGATCAGTTCGCCGGAGCGGCCGGGGATCTCGCCCCACGTGACAGGGTACGATGGCAGCGAGTCGAGGTCCAGCGCGGCATGATAGTCGCCCATCGTCGCGAAGGTGTGACCCTGGGCGCGCCAGCCGGCCAGCAGTTGCTCGAACACCGGCGCGAGCTTCTGGCCTTCGAGCTCGGCATGCAGCGTGAACACCTGGTCGTGCGGATTGTGCTCGGTGCGCGCCAGCAGGTGGGCGGCGACGTTCGATTCGTCGATGCCGTCGATGCCGAGCACCTCGTCGAGCGTCGGCAGGGTGGTGGGCAACTGCACGTGATCCAGCGTGCGGCCCGCCAGCACCGGGCGATAGGGCCCGTGGCCGCGGCCGTCGGAGGCGTAGCGCATGCCCCAGGCGTCGATCTGCTCGAAGGCCGCCGGGTTCATCTGCCAGCCGGCCGCGCCGTGCGTGACGGGCGGCGCGCCGAAGATCTCGATAAAGCGCGCGTGGCTCTTGCCCATCTCGCGGGCCGTCCAGTCGCGCTCGCGGCTGCGCACGTTGTCCTGCCAGTAGACGTGATCCCAGGTGTGGATGCCGCATTCGAAGCCGGCCTCGTGGATCGCGCGCATCTCGCCCACCGCGCGGCGCCCGATGTCGGGCCCCGGCAGCAGCACGCCGTACATCAGTTGGCGGATCCCGTAATGCTCGACCACCGAGGTGCGCGAGACCTTCTTCAGGAAGCCGGGCCGCAGCACGCGGCGCATCGCCCAGCCGGTGTGATCGGGGCCGAGGCTGAACAGGAAGGTCGCGCGCGCGGCATGGCGATCGAAGATGCGCGCCAGGTTCGGCACGCCTTCGCGCGTGCCGCGCAGCGTATCGACGTCGATCTTGAGGACGATGCGGGCCAAGGCGTCAGTTTTGCTGTTCGACCAGGGCGCGCGCGTCGGCCACGTGGCCGCGATACGCCTCGAAGATGTTGCGCAGCGCGTCGTCGAAGGTCGACTGCGGCGCCCAGCCGAGCTCCTGCATGGTGTTGTCGATCTTCGGCACGCGGTTCTGCACGTCCTGGTAGCCGTTGCCGTAGTAGGCGCCGGAGGTCGTCTCGACCAGTTGCACCTGCTTGGCCGAGGCCGCGTACTCGGGGAATTCGGCGGCCAGCTCGAGCATCTTGTTGGCCAGCTCGCGCACCGAGTAGTTGTTGTGCGGGTTGCCGATGTTGTAGATCTTGCCCGAGGCGATGCCGTCCGGGTTCTCGATGATCTTCATCAGCGCGCTGATGCCGTCGTCGACATACGTGAAGGCGCGCTTCTGCGAGCCGCCGTCCACCAGGCTGATGTTCTCGCCGCGCACGATGTGGCCGAGGAACTGCGTGACCACGCGCGAGCTGCCTTCCTTGGGCGTGTAGATCGAGTCCAGGCCCGGGCCGATCCAGTTGAACGGGCGGAACAGCGTGAAGTTCAGGCCTTCCATGCCGTAGCCCCAGATCACGCGGTCCATCAGCTGCTTGGAGCAGGCGTAGATCCAGCGCGGCTTGTTGATCGGGCCGTAGGTCAGCGCCGAGGCATCCGGGTCGAACTGCTCGTCCGAGCACATGCCGTAGACCTCGGAGGTCGACGGAAACACCAGGTGCTTGCGGTACTTGACGGCCGAACGCACGATCGGCAGGTTCGCCTCGAAGTCGAGCTCGAACACGCGCAGCGGCTGCTGCACGTAGGTGGCGGGCGTGGCGATCGCCACCAGCGGCAGGATCACGTCGCACTTCTTGACGTGATACTCCACCCACTCCTTGTTGATGGTGATGTCGCCTTCGAAGAAGTGCATCCGCTCGTGGTTGACGAGATCGCCAAGCCGATCGGTCTGCATGTCCATCCCGAACACTTCCCAATCGGTGGTTTCAAGAATGCGCTTCGACAGGTGATGGCCGATGAAGCCGTTCACACCGAGGATCAGGACTTTTTTTGCTTTCATGACTGACGGGAAGAATCAATGAACTGCGCGAATTGAGCGGGAGACAGGACCGTCTCGTGGTCCGGACGGCCAGGATGCTGCTCGCGCAGCTCGAGGATGGAGACGGCGCGGCTGTCGCCGCAGACGCCGAATAGCGCATTATCGCTTACGTGCAGCCCCGGCGGCAAATCCCGCGCGGCTTGCGCGGCGGGCGAGCCGGGCGCGGCCAGGCGCGCCCGGGCCACCACGAAGCGGCGGCCGTGCAGCTCGGTGAAGGCGCCCGGATAAGGGGGCGCGACCGCCCGGATCAGGTTGTAGACCTCGGCGGCCGGCTTTGACCAGTCGAGGCGGCCGTCCTCGGGCTTGCGCCCGCCGAAGTAGCTGCCCTGCGAGAGATCGTTCGGCAGGTGCGGCGCCTCGCCGGCCAGCAGTGCCGGCAGCACGCGCCAGAGCGTCTGCTCGGCGGCCACGGTGACCTTGTCGAATACCTGGGCGGCGGTGTCGTCGGGCAGGATCGGCACCGCGGTCTGGCCCAGGATGGCGCCCGCGTCGGGCTTGGCGGCCATCTCGTGCAGGGTCGCGCCGGTCTCGGTCTCGCCGCGCAGCACCGCCCAGTTGGTCGGCACGCGGCCGCGGTACTTCGGCAGCAGCGAGCCGTGCATGTTGTAGGCGCCGCGCGCGGCCAGCGCGAGCAGCGCGACCGGCAGCATGTGCCGGTAGTAGAACGAAAAGATGAAATCCGGTTGCGCGGCGGCCACCGCCTCGCGCAGTTCCGCGCCGGCCGGATCGGCCGGCGTGATCACCGCGATGCCGTGCTCGCGCGCCACCGAGGCGACGCTGCCGAACCAGATGTTCTCGCTCGGGCTGTCCTCGTGGGTGACCACCAGGGCGACCTCGACGCCGCGCGCGAGCAGCACCTGCAGGCAGCGCACGCCGACGTTGTGATAGGCGAAGACGACCGCGCGCGGCTTCATCGCGAGGCCTCGCCGGCGGTGCCCGGCAGCGGCAGGTGGGCGCGCTCGGCGCGCTCCTCGAGCACGGTCTGGATCAGGTAGCGCGGCCGCGCGCGCACCTGCTGGTAGATCCGGCCGATGTACTCGCCGAGCAGGCCCAGCGCGAAGATGATCACGCCGAGCAGGAAGAAGGTGATGGCGAACAGCGTGAACACGCCCTGGACTTCCGCGCCGACGATGAAGCGGCGGATCAGCAGCAGCAGGAACAGCGCGGCCGAGCCGATCGAGAGGATCACGCCGACGAAGGACAGCCATTGCAGCGGCACCACCGAGAAGCCGGTGACCAGGTCGAAGTTCAGGCGGATCAGGCTGTACAGCGAGTACTTCGATTCGCCCGCGAAGCGCTCCTCGTGCGCGACGTCGATCTCGGTCGGGTTCTGCGCGAAGGTGTAGGCCAGCGCCGGGATGAAGGTGTTGACCTCGCCGCAGCGGTTGATGGTGTCGATGATCTGGCGGTTGTAGGCGCGCAGCATGCAGCCCTGGTCGGTCATCTTGATGCGCGTGATGCGCTCGCGCAGCCGGTTCATCGCGGCCGAGGCCTTGCGGCGGAACAGGCTGTCCTGGCGCTGCATGCGGATCGTGCCGACGTAGTCGTAGCCTTCGCGCATCTTGTGCACCAGCTTGCCGATCTCCTCGGGCGGGTTCTGCAGGTCGGCGTCGAGCGTGATCACGATCTGGCCGCGCGACTGCTCGAAGCCGGCGAGGATCGCCATGTGCTGGCCGTAGTTGCCGTTGAGCAGGACCACGCGCGTGGTGTCGGGGCGCTTGCGGAACTGCTCGGCGAGCAGGGCTGCCGAGCGGTCGCGGCTGCCGTCGTTGATGAAGATCACTTCGTACGCCGCATCGAGCGCGTCGAGCGCCGGATACAGTCGGGCGAAGAGCGCGGCGAGCCCGTCTTCCTCGTTGTACACTGGGATGACGATCGAGACTTCCGGGTTCGTGGCGCGTGTTTCAGGGTGAGTCATTTCCGCTTATTTTCCGTATCGTTCGCAAATCTGGTTGATCGCCTCGACCACGCGCCCGACCTCCGCCTCGCTCATCTGCGTAAACAGCGGCAGGGTGACGGTCGACGCGCCGAAGCGCTCGGCGTGCGGGAACATGCCTTCGTGGAAGCCGCGCGCGCGATAGAGCGTGAACAGGTGGATCGCCGGGTAGTGCACGCCCGAGCCGATGCCGGCTTCCTTCAGTTGCGCCATGAATTCGCCGCGCGTGAGCGAGAGCCGCTCCAGCGGCAGCGTGATCTGGAACATGTGCCAGTTGCCGTGCTCGAAATCGGCGAGCGGCAGGCCCACGCCCAGCGCCACCGCCGGGCTCGCCTCGAAGGCGGCGAAATAGGCGCGCGCCAGGCGCCGGCGCTGCTCGGTGAAACGCTCGATCTGCGCGAGCTGGCCGAGGCCGACGCGGGCCGCGACATCGGTCAGATTGTACTTGCCGCCCAGCACGTCGCAGTCCATGCCGTCCAGGCCGGTGCGCGTCACACCCTGCAGGCGGTACTTCTGGGCCAGGATCGCCTCGTCCTCGTCGTTGAGCACCAGCGCGCCGCCCTCGATCGAGGTGACGTTCTTGTTCGGGTGGAAGCTGAACGAGACGATGTCGCCGAACGCGCCGATGCGCTTGCCCTTCCAGGTCGAGCCGAGCGCCTGCGCGGCGTCCTCGATCACGCGCAGCTTGTGTTCGCGCGCGATCGCGTAGAGCCGGTCCATGTCGACCGGCAGCCCGGCCAGATAGACGGGGATCACGGCCTTGGTGCGCGGCGTGATGGCGCGCTCGAGCGCGTCCAGGTCGAGGTTGCGGGTGGCCGGGTCGATGTCGACGAACACCGGCGTGGCGCCCACCTCGAGGATCACGTTGGCGGTGGCGACCCAGCTCGCCGGGGTGGTGATCACCTCGTCGCCGGCGCCGACGCCGGCGATGCGCAGGCCGATCTCGAGCGTCGCGGTGCCCGAGTTGAAGCTGCGCACCGGGCGTCCGCCGCAATACTCGGACAGGGCGGCCTCGAAGCGCTGGTTCTGCGGGCCGGTGGTGATCCAGCCGGAACGGAGCACCTCGGTCACGCCCTGGATGGTTTCCTCGTCGATTTCCGGTCGGGTGAGCGGCAAGAACGGCACGGATGTCTGGCTCATGGCGGCGATGGTCTTTAAATGGGGTTGGATCGTATGCGATCCGGCATGCGCATTAAACACTGGTTCGCGAGATTACAACGTCTCTTTTTGTGGGGGGAAGAGGGGGAAGCCGCGATGCCGCGGCTTCGTGCCGTCGCCGGGTCCCTTCCTCGTTCCTTCCGCTCCCGGCGCTCAGCTGCGCGCGAGCACCAGCACGCCGATCAGGATGATGCCGATGCCGATCAGGCGCTGCATCGACAGCACCTCGCCGAACAGGTACCAGGCGGCGAAGGCGTTGACCACGTAGCCGAGCGAGAGCATCGGGTAGGCGATCGAGACGTCCACGCGCGACAGGCCGACGATCCAGACCACCACGCTCAGCACGTAGCAGCCCAGCCCGCCGATGATCGGCAACTGGGTGGCGATCTTGAAGCCGACCGGGATGATGTTGGCGCGCGTGAATTCGAAATGGCCGACGGCATTGACGCCGGCCTTCAGCAGCAATTGCGCGCAGGCGTTGAGCAGCACGCCGGTGACGATGCAGACGAGCGAGACGGGATTCATCGGTTCGGCGTTCCTCAGGATTGGGGCTTCTCGACGACCACGCGGCGGTTGTCGCGCGCGATCAGCTTCATCGGCAGGCCGGCCTTGAGCAGCGCCTCGTAGTGCTCGGGGCGCATCACCGCGATCGCGGCGGGCTCGGCGCGCCAGCGGCGCTCCCATTCCTCGATGGTCGGCACCCATTTCTGCGGCTCGCGCGAGATGCCGAACGTGAGTTCGTCCTGGTAGGCCACCAGGGTGGTGGTATGGCCGACGTAGAAGGGCAGCGTGTGGTCGAGCATCTCGACCGCGTAGAACGGCGTGTCGGGCGGCAGCCTGGCGAATTCGGCGCGGATCGCCGGCGCCAGCAGCGCGCCCGAGCTGTAGCGGCCGAAGGCGTCGTGGCCGGTGCCGCCGATGGTGCCCAGCAGCAGCCAGGCGAGGCCGAACACGAAGGCGGTGGCGGCGATGCCGGCCTTGCCGCGGCGGTTGACCCACAGCGCCACCAGGGTCAGCACGAAGGCGACTGCGAGCGCCGCCCACACCCAATGCTGGAATTCCACGTACTGCGAATTCGGGGTGCGTTCGTCGCCGAGCTGGCCGAGCACCGCGCAGCCGGCGGCGGCCGCGACCAGGAACAGGAGGTAGCCGATCAGGTGCAGGCGGTAGCGCTCGCGTGCCACCAGCGGCAGGTAGGCGCCCAGCACCAGGGCCAGCGAGGGCGCGATCGGCAGCACATAGGACACCAGCTTCGAGTGCGAGGCGCTGAAGAACAGGAAGATGAACCCGCTCCAGACCAGCAGCACCATCATCGGCGCGAAGCCGTTGGGCTGGCGCGGCATGCGCCAGGCGTGGCGCAGGCTCTGCACGGCGATCGACAGCCAGGGCAGGAAGCCCACCAGCAGCACCGCCACGAAGTAGTAGACGGGGCCCGGGCGGTTCTGCTCGGGCGTCAGGTAGCGGCGGAACTGCTGGACCACGAAGAAGAAGTCGAAGAATTCGGGATTGCGCTGCTGCACCAGCACGAACCAGGGCGTGGCGAGCGCGAAGAAGATCACCACGCCGCTGACCAGGTGCAGGCGCTTCCACAGCGCCCAGTCGCGCGCGATCAGCGTGTAGAGCACCAGCACCGCGCCGGGCAGGATCACGCCGATCAGGCCCTTGGAGAGCACCGCGAGCGCCATCGAGGCCCAGCACAGCCACATCCAGCCGCGCGTCGCGCCGGTGGCGAGGCCCGGGCGCTGGGCCAGCAGCAGCGCGCAGAGCGTGACCGTCATCCAGAACGACAGGCCCATGTCGAGCGTGTTGAAGTGGCCCATCAGGTTCCAGTACGGCGAGGCGGCCAGCACCACCGCGGCGCACAGGCCCGCCACCGGGTTGAACACGCGCGCGCCGGTGTAGCCCACCAGCAGGATCCCGCCGAAGCTGACCAGCGCCGTGTAGAGGCGCGCCTGCCAGGCGCCGATGCCGAACCAGGCGAAGCTCAGGGCATTGAGCCAGGTCTGCAGCGGCGGCTTTTCGAAATACTTGTAGCCGTTGTAGCGCGGCGTGATCCAGTCGCCGGTCACGAACATCTCGCGCGCCATCTCGGCGTAGCGGCCTTCGTCGCTGGGGATCAGGTGGCGCAGCCCGAGCGGGCCGAACCAGATCAGCGCGAGGCCCAGCAGGATCAGTAGGAGTACGGCACGGTTGAGCGGCAGCCTCGATGGCGTATCGGTCATGGAGTCGGTCAGCCTGTCAGACGAACGGAAAACGGAATTCGGAATCGGAAAAGCGGCATGCCGCGGGCGCGGCGCCGCCGGCTTTGTAACGCATCGCGCCTTAACGTTCAATTAAAGACGCTTCGATCCCTCGATGTCGGTTCGGATGATGGGAGGGATCGGAGGGATGATGGAGCCGGGCCGGGATGCCGGGACGAGCGGCGCGCCTCAGGCGGCCGGACGTTCGATCAGCAGCGCCGCGGCCACCTTGCGGCCTTCGCCCATCAGGATGTTGTAGGTCCGGCAGGCGGCCTGGAAGTCCATGGTCTCGACGCCGATCCGGCGCGCGGCCAGTGCGGCGGTCAGCCGCGGATGCGGGAAGCGCAGGCGCGCGCCGCTGCCGAAGATCACGACTTCCGGGGACGGATCGAGCAGCAGCTCGAAATGGCGGGCCTCCAGCGCCTCGAAGGCGTCGACCGGCCAGGCCATCACGGGCGAGGCCGGCAGCACGATCACGCTGTGCTCGTGGCGTGCCAGGTTGATGTCGACGTAGTCGGGGCGATTGTCGAGGAACACGGCCTGGTCGGGCAGGAAACGGCCACTGGCCCGCACGCGACGAAACTCGACCGCCTTCAGGACCACCGGCGCCGAACCCGCCACGAACGGGGTCGCATGCTCGTAG
>NZ_VWWK01000229.1:0-9251 GCF_011753035.1 Burkholderia sp. Ax-1720
CGCTGCGACTCGCGCGGGGCCGCGCCGGCAGCCCGCGCGGGCGCCCCCGGCGGCCCTTCCGGGCGCTTGCCCGAAAGGGCGCGGCAAGCGTTGCGCAAGCCGGGCCGAAGCGCTTGCGCAAGCCCGAGTTGGTAATGCGCAACGACCACGTTTGCCGCCCCGAACGACGTGGACGGCGAGATTCGGCCGTGACACACTTTGCTCCGTGATTCGCGCAGCCGGCGTGCCGACCGGGCCGCGCATCGCCAACTCGAGGTCCAACGGACGACGCCCGCGTCGAGCGCTCCGGCGGGCATTCCAGTTTTCCGGTTCGGAGACTGTCGACGATGAACAAGTTCCTGCTGCCCGCCGCCGCCGCTGCCGTTGCAATGGCGCTGGCCGCACCCGCCTGGGCGCAGTCCAGCGTCACGCTCTACGGCGTGATCGACGAAGGCGTCAACTATACGAACAATGTCGGCGTGAACGGCACCAACCGCAGCGTCTATGCGCTGGCCAGCGGCTTTGCCCAGCGCAGCAGCTGGGGCCTGCGCGGCGCCGAGGACCTGGGCGGCGGCCTGAAGGCGATCTTCGCGCTCGAGAACGGTTTCGACCTCAGCAACGGCACGCTCAGCGACGGCGGCCGGATGTTCGGCCGCCAGGCCTTCGTCGGGCTCACCCACGCGCAATACGGCGCGCTGAGCTTCGGCCGCCAATACGACTCGGTGGTCGACTACCTCGCGCCGATGACGGCGGCCGGCAGTTGGGGCGGCATGCTGATGTCGCATCCGTTCGACAACGACAACGCCGACAACACGGTGCGCGCCAACAATGCCGTCAAGTACGCCAGCCCCGATTTCGGCGGCCTGAGCTTCGGCGGCGTCTACAGCTTCAGCAACGAGACCGGCTTCGCCAACAATCGCCAGTACAGCGCCGGGGCGCGTTACGCGTTCGGCGGCCTGCAGGTCGGCGCGGCCTATCTGCAGGCCGACAACCCCGGCCGCACGGCCGACGGCGCGGTGGCGAGCAACGACGCCAACTTCACCGCCGATCGCCTGCGCATCTTCGGCGGCGGCGTGAACTACACCTTCGGCGAGACCACGGTCGGCTTCGTCTACACCAAGACCGACCTGAAGAACCCGGTCGCCACCGCCTACCTGCCCTCGGGCACGCTGTCGGGGCTCGGGCTGACCGCCACCAAATTCGACAACTTCGAGATCAACGGCAAGTACCAGCTCACGCCGGCCTTCTTCGTCGGCGCGCAATACACCTACACCAGCGGCACCTTCGACGCGGCCGACGGCAGCGCCAAGCCGCACTACCACACGGTCGGGCTGATGGCCGACTACAGCCTGTCCAAACAGACCGACGTCTACCTGCAGGGCGCCTGGCAGCGCGTGGGCGGCGGCGCCTCGGGCAGCGTGTTCGACGGCGCCTACCTGGTCGGCACCGACGGCCCCTCGGCCTCGTCGAGCCAGTTCTCGGTGCGCGCGGCGATCCGGCACAAGTTCTGATCCGGAAGGCGGCGGGGCGCCGGCCGGCGCCGTTCGCCGCTTGCCGCGCCGATTTCCCTTTCCTCTGACGCGTCGTTCCGGAGACGCGTTTTTGTTTTCATCTCGATCGCAACTAACGGTCTGCCGCGCCAAGCCACCGCCAACGGCGCTGCGCGCCGGCCGATCAGGTCCAGCAAGCCGGCCGCCCAGCCTACCCGAGCCAGGCTCAGGCAAAACCAGATGGCCGGGCCGTGGCGATGCCCTCACCATCGCGGCATTCGTCCCTTGAAAACCCAATCCCTGCGCAGGATGTTCCATGATCGATGATGGTTCGACGCTCGCGGTCGTCGTCGCGGTATTCGCCCTGGCCGGGGTGGTGAAGGGCATGATCGGGCTGGGCCTGCCGACCATCGCGATGGGCCTGCTGACGCTGGCGATGCCGCCCGCCGCGGCCGCCAGCCTGCTGGTGGTGCCCTCGCTGGTCACCAATGTCTGGCAACTGCTGCGCGGCCCCGCGTTCGGCGCGCTGGCCCGGCGCCTGGCCACGCTGCTCGCCGGGCTCGCGCTCGGCACCTTCGCCGGCGGCCTGCCGTCGCTGGCGCATGCCGCCCCGTGGACTCGCGACGCGCTCGGTGCGGTGGTCGCGCTGTACGGCCTGTGGGGCCTGGCCGCCGCGCGCCTGCCGGCGCCGGGCCGCCACGAGCGCTGGCTGTCGCCGCTGGTCGGCTACCTGACGGGCGCGGTGACGGCCGCCACCGGCGTGTTCGTGATGCCGGCCGTGCCTTACCTGCAGGCGCTGCAGCTCGGCAAGGACGAACTGGTGCAGGCGCTCGGGCTGTCCTTCACCGCCTCGACCCTGGCGCTGGCCGCGCAACTGGCCTGGAGCGCCAGCCTGCAGCCGGTCGACTTCGGCATGTCGGCGTTCGCGCTGGTGCCGGCGCTGCTCGGCATGGCGGGCGGCCAGGTGCTGCGCGGCCGGGTGGGCGAGCGCGCTTTCCGCCGCGTGTTCTTCGCGGGGCTGGTGGTGCTCGGGCTCTACATGGCGATCGCGCCCGCGCATGCTTGAGGCGGCTTGCCTGAGGCCGGTTGCCTGAAGCCGGTTGCCTGAAGCCGGTTGCCGGTCCGGCGAAAACCCCGCATCCTTGTCGGCGCCCGTGCTCGCGGGCGCATCATGGCAGGCTGCCGCCGCCGACTTCATCGCGCCGCGCGCGCCGCCGAGATACATGGGACATCACACCAAGCCTCGCCCCGACGATTCCGCCCGCGATACCCCGCAGGTCCTGCACCGCGCGCTCGCCGAGCATCTGGCCGGCGAGATCGGGGCCGGCCTCTGGAGCGCCGGGCAGCGCCTGCCCTCGGTGCGCGAGCTGGCGCGCAGCCGCTCGGTCAGCGTCACCACGGTGCTGGCCGCCTACCGGGCGCTCGAGGATCGGCGCCTGATCGAGAGCCGGCCGAAGCAGGGTTATTTCGTCAGCGGCCCGGCGGGCGAACCGCGGCAGGTCGCGACGAGCGTGAGCGAGGTGGCCGGCCAGGGCGCCGCGCCCTGGCCCGGCGTCGATCCCACGCGGCTCGGCGATGACGGACTCGAGCACGACGCGCTCGACCCCATCGCGCTCGGCGACATGGAAGGCCGCCCCGGCGTGGTCTCGTTCGGCACCGCCTTGTGCGGCGAGGCGCTGTTCCCGGTCGAGGCGCTGGCGCGCAGCATCGCCTCCACGGCGCGGCGCCACGGCGGGCTGCTCGCCGCGGTGTCGTTCTCGCCCGGCGCCGAGCGCTTGCGCGCCAGCCTGGCCTCGCATGCGGCGAACTGGAATTGCCACTTCGGCGCCGACGAGGTGCTGGTCACCAACGGCTGCGTCGAGGCCTTCGGCCTGTGCTTGCAGACGGTGGCGCGGCCCGGCGATGCGGTGATCGTCGAATCGCCGGCCTATTACGGCTTCCTCTCGACGCTGGCGCGGCTCGGCATGCAGCCCCTGCCGATCCGCTTCGACGGCCGCGCCGGCGAGGCGCTGGCCGAGATCGAGCGGCTCGCCGGCGAACGGCGCATCGGCGCCTGCCTGTTGTCGACGGCGGTCAGCAATCCCACCGGCGCGAGCCTGGGCGACCCGACGCGCGCCGCGCTGGTCACCTTGCTGGCGGCGCGCGCGATCCCGCTGATCGAGGACGCCACCTTCAGCGACCTGCATTTCGAGTCCGTGCAACGCGCGGCCAAGTCCTACGACCGCGACGGCAACGTGCTGCTCTGCAGTTCGCTGTCGAAGACGCTGGCGCCGGGGCTGCGGCTCGGCTGGGTCAGCGGCGGGCGTTTCCACCGCGAGATCGTCGAGTTGAAGCGCACCATGAGCGTCGGCCAGCCGCTGATCATCCAGGAGGCCGTCGGGCAGTTCCTCGACGGCGGCGGCTACCGGCATCATCTGCGGCGGCTGCGGGCGCGTTGCCGCGCGCAGGTCGACGAGACGGTCGAGCACCTGCGTGCTCGCGTGCCGGAAGGCACGCTGGTGGAGGCGCCGGAAGGCGGTTACCTGTTGTGGGTGGGGCTGCCGGAACGGGTGTCGTCGGAGGCGTTGGCGCGGCGCGCGGGCCGCGAGGGGATCGCCTTCGCGCCCGGCACGCTGTTCGCGCCCGAGCGCGTGTATGACGACCGGATCCGGCTCAATTGCGGCTACCCGCTCGACGAAACGCGGCGCGCGGCGCTCACGCGGCTGGCCGCGCTGATCGGGGAGATGGCGGGCTAGTTCTTCACGCGCCCGCGCCGCCGGGCACTCAGAGGCTCAGCGCGCCGCGCGAGACGAGCACCGCATGACCGCCGATCTCGAAGCGCGGCCCATCCTCGGCGCGGCGCCAGAAGAGACTCGCGTCGCGGCCGAGATGGCGGCCTTGGGACGCCGTCGCGACCATGCTGTCGCCACGCGCCGGCCATCGCCCCTTGGCCGCCAGCATCGCGGCCGCGCAGGCATTGCCGCCGCCGCAGGCGGCATCCTCGTCGACGCCGATCGCCGGGCCGAACGAGCGCAGTTCGAAATCGGCCGCGCCGTGCCGGCCGGGCGCCACCGCCGTGATGCCCGACACCTCATGGCGCCGGCTCAGCTGCTCGATGGCATCCAGCTCGGGCGCCAGCGCGTCGAGCCTTTCCGCCGATTCGAACCAGACCACCAGCCAGCGCGCGCCGGCCGCCACGCAGGCCATGTCAGCGTGTCGGCCGCTCGAGCCGAGCGCACCGAGCACCTCGCGCGCGCCTTGCGCATCGAGCGGCTCGATACGCGGTTCGGGCGTCTCGAACCAGATCCTGCCGTCATCGCCGTCATCGCCGTCATCGCCGTCATCGACGCGCATCGTCACCTGCCCATGAGGGCTCTGCTGCACCAGCCTGCCCACGTGCGGTGTCACCAGCCCGGCGGCGAGCAGCGCCCGCGCGGTGCCGATCGAGGGATGGCCGGCGAAGGGCAGCTCGCGCCGGGGCGACCAGATCCGCACGTGGTAGTCCGCGCCGCCGCGCGCTGCCTCGCCATCCGGCGCCGGCATCGCGAACACCGTTTCGGGCATGCCGTTCCACGCGGCCAGCGCCTGCATGCGCGCCGCGTCGGGCATCGCGTCGGGCAGTACCACGGCGACCGGATTGCCGAGCAGCGCGCGCCGCGTGAACACGTCGACGAGAAACAGCGTGGCGTTCACGACGCGGCCTCCTCGGCGAGTTCCGCGAGCAATTCGCCAGCCCGTTCGCAATCCTCACGGCTCACGTCGAGATGCGTGGTGACGCGGATCCGCGTGTCGTCGAGCGCGCGAATCCGCACGCCGCGCGCGAGCGCGCGCTCGGCGAAGGCACGCGCGCCGATCGGCAACCCTGGCAGCGCGAACAGCAGGATATTGGTTGGTGGATCGGCCTCCAGCCGAAGGCCGGGCGCGGCCGCCAGGCGCGCCGCGATCAGCGCCGCATGCGCGTGATCGTCGGCGAGCTGCTCGACGTGATGGTCGAGCGCATGCAGCGCCGCCGCCGCGAGGATCCCCGACTGGCGCATCGCGCCGCCGAGCCGGTATTTCCAGGTCCAGGCCTCGCGCACGAAGCGCGCGCTGCCGGCCAGCACCGCGCCGACCGGGCAGCCCAGCCCCTTGCTGAAGTCGAGCCAGGCGCTGTCCCAGCCTTGCGCGTAGGTGGCGGCGGCGATGCCGGTGGCGACCGAGGCGTTCAGCAGGCGCGCGCCGTCCAGGTGCGCGACGAGGCCGGCTTCATGCGCCACGTCGCGTACCGCGCGCAGCGTGTCGAGCGGCCAGATCGCGCCGCCGCTGAAATTGGTGGTCTGCTCGATCGACACCATCGCCGAGCGCGGCGCGGTGCGCGAGGGCGCGCGGATCGCGGCGCGGCACTGCTCGGCCGTGAAGATGCCGTTGCGCGTGACCAGCGGCGCGACCGCCACGCCCGCGATGGCCGAGGCGCCGGCCGCCTCGGTCGCGCAGATATGGGCGCCGGCGTCGGCGATCAGCTCGTCGCCGGGACGCGTGTGGACCAGGGTGGCGACCAGGTTGCACATGGTGCCCGACGGCATGAACACCGCCGCCTCGCAGCCGAGCAGGGCGGCCACGCGTTCGCAGAGCGCGCGCGTGGTCGGGTCCTCGTCGGCCTGCTCGTCGCCGACCGGCGCGGCGGCCATCGCCGCGCGCATCGCCGCGGTGGGGCGCGTCTGGGTATCGCTGTAGAGATCGATCATCGCGCCGCCTCGGCGGGCCAGGCGGCACCGGCGCCGGCATCTGGCTCGGTACCTGTCTCGGTACCCGCCGCGACGTCCGGCGCAGCATCCGGCACGAAGGGCGCATACAGCGCCTCGTCGGCCGCGCCCGATGCGCCAGCGACGCTCGCCAAGCCGTCGAAGCCGTCGTGGAAGCTGGCCGGCGCCAGCGCGCGGCGGTTCACGCGCAGCTCGAACACGTCGAAGCGGTTGTAGTAGCCCACCACGTCCTGGAACTGCTTGGGCACCACGCAGCGGGCCAGGTCGATATCGGCATAGACGATGCCTTCCTCGTCGCGCAGCACCTCGCTGATCACCGTGCCGTTCGGCCCGAAGATCATCGACACGCTCTTGGGCGACTCCTCCAGCAGGCGCCGCGCGCGGGCGTCGTCGCGCGCGATCAGGTCGATCGCCTCCGGCGGCAGGAAGCCCGAGGCGACGATGTTGAACAGCTTGCCCTCGAAGGCATGGGCGCCCGCGCGCAGCCGGATCGCGGCCTCCAGGTCGTAGCCGCCCTCGCCGGGCGGGTGGGTCGGCCAGCGCGGCGAGAACGAGGAGATATGGACGTTCTCGCCCTGCGCCAGCAGCGCGAAGCGCGCCAGCGAATTGGTGTTCTCGCCGCACACCAGCGCGCCGATCCGGCCCAGCGGCGTATCCACCACGCGCAGGCCGCTGCCGTCGCCGTTGGCCCAGGTCAGCTTCTCCCAGTAGGTCGGCACCAGCTTGCGATGGCGGTTCAGCAGGCGGCCGTCCGCGCCGATCAGCAGGTTGCTGTCCCAGATGCAGGCGGGGCTGACATGCGTGCCTTCGTTGATGCCGATCGAGACGATCACGCCGTGGCGGCGCGCGGCTTCCTGCAACTGCCGCACCTCGGGGCCGGGCACGCGGATCGCGCTGGCGGCCAGGCGTTCGAAGAAGGGATGCACGTCGACCGGCGCGAACACGCCCGACCAGACCGGGAAGGCCGACACGAAGGCTTCCGGGAAGGCCACCAGGGCGGCGCCGTTGGCGGCGGCCTCGGCGATCAGCGCGCAGGCCTTGTCGACGGTGCGCGGCGTATCGAAGTAACAGGGCGCGACATGGCAGGCGGCCGCGCGAAATGCCGGGTAGGAATTCATGATCGACGGGAGTGACGAGGGAGCGGCCATTGTCGGGCGCGCCGCCGCGGCGTGTCGATGCACAGAGCCCGGCGATTCCACTGGAACAGGGCGGCGGGGCGGGCCGCTCGCCGAGCTTGCTCGATGAGCCATGCAGTCGGCCGCTCGGTCAACCGCTCGGTCAACCGCTCGGTCAACCGCTCGATCAGCCGCTCGATCAGCCGCTCGATCAGCCGCTCGGTCAGCCGCTCGATCAGCCGCTCGATCAGCCGCTCGATCAGCCGCTCGATCAGCGGCTCGACCGGGCGGCTCAGCCGCCCGCCGGTTCTTCCGCCGGGCCGCCCTCGCTGAGAAAATCGACGAACTCGCGCGTGTATTTCGGCAGTGCCTCGAAATCGCGCGCGCAGAGCACCAGCCGCCGGTAGGCCCAGGCGTCGGTCAGCTCGACGGTGGCCAGCTTCATGCTGGCCATCGCGCGCTGCGCGGCATGGCGCGACACCACGCCGATCCCGACCCCGCTCTCGATCACGCGGCAGATCGCGTCGAAGCTGCGCAACTGGGCGCGGTAGGTGATGCGCTTGCCGAGCGCGCGGGCCTGGTCGGCCAGGTGCACGTGCAGGGCGCTGCCTTCGGTCAGGCCGATGAATTCCGCGTCGACGATCTCGTCGAACGACACCGAGCCGCGCCGCGCCAGCGGATCCCCGGCCGCGGCGACCACCAGCAGCCAGTCCTCGCGGAACGGCTTCTGTTCCAGCCCCTCCAGCCCGACCGAATCGGCGACGATGCCGACCTCGGCGGTGCGGCTGCGGATCGCGTGGACGATCTCCTCGCTGGAGCGCTCCTCGACGCTGACCGACATGCGCGGATGGCGCGGCAGGTAGGCCGCGAGCGCGTCGGGCAGGTACTCGCTGAGCGAAGCGGTGTTGCAGAGCAGGCGGATCCGGCCGCGCAGGCCGTCGCCGTATTGCTGCAGCTCGCCGTGCATCTGGTCGATCTGCTGCAGCACGGTGCGCGCGTGGTGCTCGAGCGAGCGGCCCGCGTCGGTCGGCAGGGTGCCGCTCTTCGTGCGGTGCAGCAGCGGCACGCCGAGCGCGTCCTCCATGCCGCGGATCCGCTCGCTGGCCGATTGCAGTGTGATGTGGGTGCGCTCGGCGCCGCCGGTGATGCTGCCCGCCTGACAGACGTTCAGGAACAGGCGCAGGTCGGTGAGATCGAATCGCATGTGGGGTTCCGTTGCGGGGAGGGGCGGCCGTCGGGCGCGACGCGCCGCGGCCGGCGATACGGTAGCAGGCTTCGCGCGGCGCGGGCGTCAGTCATTGCCTGAGGATCGCTTCGACAGATCCGCATGGTCGGCGCGGCCGCGCTCGCCGATCATGCGCCTCATGGCCCGGCCACGGGCTTTCCTCGTTTTCCGTCCATGCCAGGAGGTGGGTATGCAGGTCGGTCCCGACTGGTTCGTTTCGCTCAAGCTCGCGCTGCATATCCTGATGCTCTGCATCGGCCTGGCGACGGCCTGGCACACGCTGCTCGAGCGGCTCGGCTGAGCGCGCCGCCACGGCCTCACTTGCGGCCGACCCGGTATTCGACGCCGTCCGGCCCATAGCGCTCGGCTCGGTTGCGGGGCATTCCCGAACGATACGCGCGGCGCCGGGCCGCCGCCGCAATTTGTCATGCTTGCTTGCATCCGGTTACAGGTCTGGGCCGCCAATTTTGAGAAGCTTGGCGGCCCCAGGACCGAGATCCTCGCCAGACATGAATTCCACCGCATGAACCCCAGGCAGACGATGTTCCGAGGCGCCGCGCGCGCCGCCGCGATCGCGGCCTTGTGCGCGGCCGCCGGCAGCACCTACTTCATCGGCTGGCTGCGCGACACCTTCCATACCCAGAGCGCCGGCCTGTACGGCTTCGCGGTCTGCATGCTGGTGGGCTGCGCGCTCGCGCTGGCTTACCCGAAGCAGCTCGTG
>NZ_VWWK01000230.1:0-9241 GCF_011753035.1 Burkholderia sp. Ax-1720
CTGGCGGCCGGCACCGCGGCGCGCATCTTCACCGGCGCGCCGGTGCCGCCCGGCGCCGATGCGGTGGTGATGCAGGAGCAGGCCGCCGCGGCCGGCGACGAGGTCGATTTCCTGCACACGCCGAAGGCGGGCGAATGGATCACCGCGCAGGGCGCCGATATCCGGCGCGGCGCCGTGATCCTGCCGGCCGGCACGCGGCTCGCGCCGCAGGCGCTGGGCCTGGCCGCCTCGGTCGGCTGCGCGAGCCTGGCGGTGCGGCGCCGCCTGAAGGTGGCGGTGTTCTTCACCGGCGACGAGCTGACCATGCCGGGCGAGCCGCTCAAGCCCGGCGCGATCTACAACTCCAATCGCTTCAGCCTGCGCGGCCTGCTGGAGCGCTTCGGCTGCGAGGTCAGCGACTACGGCATCGTGCCCGATTCGCTCGAGGCGACGCGCGCGACCTTGCGCGATGCCGCGCGCGAGCACGACCTGATCGTCACCAGCGGCGGCGTGTCGGTCGGCGAGGAAGATCACGTCAAGCCCGCCGTCGAGGCCGAAGGGCGGCTCGCGCTGTGGCAGATCGCGATGAAGCCGGGCAAGCCGCTCGCCTACGGCGCGGTGCGCCGCGAGGCGGCGGCGGGGGCCGAGGCCGGCGGCGAGGCGCATTTCATCGGCCTGCCCGGCAACCCCGTGTCGAGCTTCGTGACCTTCCTGCTGTTCGTGCGGCCGTTCCTGCTGCGCCTGGCCGGCGCCACCCAGGTGGCGCCGCGCGCGCTGTCGCTGCGCGCCGATTTCACGCAGCGCAGCGGCGATCGCCGCAACGAGTTCCTGCGCGCGCGCATCAACGAGGCGGGCGGGCTCGATCTCTACCCGAACCAGAGCTCGGCCGTGCTGACCTCGACCGTCTGGGCCGACGGCCTGATCGACAATCCGCCGAACCACGCGATCAGCGCCGGCGAGACGGTCCGTTTCCTGCCTTTTTCCGAACTGCTCGGCTGAACCCGCCGGGCCTGCGAATCCGATGAAGCGATGAAGATCGAACTGAAATTCTTTGCCAGCGTGCGCGAGGCGCTCGGCGTGGCCGGCGAATCGGTGACGGTGCCCGACGGCATCGCCACGGTGGGCGACGTGCGCGACTGGCTGCGCGCGCGCGGCGGCGCCTGGGCCGAGACGCTGGCCGAGGGCCGCGCGCTGCGCATGGCCTGCAATCACGTGATGACCGACGCGGGCACGCGCATCACGGATGGCTGCGAGGTGGCCTTCTTCCCGCCCGTGACGGGCGGCTGAGGAGGCGCGATGACAAGGCTCAGGGCAAGGGTCCAGACCGGGGATTTCGAGGTCGGCGCGGAATTGGCGGCCTTGCGCGCGCGCAATCCGAAGATCGGCGCGGTGGCCTGCTTCGTCGGCACGGTGCGCGACCTCAACGAGGGCGAGACGGTGGCCGCGCTGGAGCTCGAGCACTATCCCGGCATGACCGAGAAGGCGCTCGAGGCGATCGCCGACGAGGCGATCGCGCGCTGGCCGGGCATCGAGGTGGCGATCATCCATCGCGTCGGCCGGTTGCTGCCGCTCGACCAGATCGTGTTCGTCGCGACGGTCGCCGCGCATCGCGGCGACGCCTTCGCCTCCTGCGAATTCGTGATGGACTACCTGAAGACCGAGGCGCCGTTCTGGAAGAAGGAAAGCACGCCGTCGGGCGAGCGCTGGGTCGATGCGCGCAGCAGCGACGACGCGGCGCTGGCGCGCTGGGGCCTGCGCTCCGGCAACCGGCGCGAGCCGGGCTGAGGGCGGCGGCAAGCGGGGCGGCGCGACTCGGCTGACTTCATTCGGCTCGGCTCGACGAAGGACAGCCTGCCCGCTACCATCGCGCCTCGCCCGAACTCCCGCGCAGTGTCTCCCCGATCATGACCGAATCCCCATCCGGCGCCATCCTGCTGGTGCCGCAAGACGGCAGCGCCGGCTTGTCCCCCTCGCAACGCAGCTTCAACGCGCTGACCCGGCAGGTGGCCGCGCGCCGCGAGCGGCTGCGTGCCTGGGAGACCGTCTGGCCGCCGTTCCAGCAGCGCTACGTCGACGAATGGGTGCCGCTCGCGCGCGAACTGGGCGCGCGCGAGACCGAGCTGGTACGCCAGCTCGATGTCGCCGCCGAGATGAAGGGCCTGAGCCGGGCCGAGCGCGAGCTGGTATCGCAATTGATCGTGCATTTCGCGCGGCCGCTGCTCGGCGCCGACGCGGATCGCGAATTGCGTGCGATCCTCGCCCGCCATGGCGCGGCGGCGATGGGGCAGGCTGCAGGCGATGCCGGCCGTCGTGGCGGCAAGTCGCGCCGGCGCGACGCGGCCCCGGCCGAGGATGCCGCGCCGGGGCATGCCGCGGCCGAGCCGCCCGAGGACGAATCCGAGGAAGCGATGATGCTTCGGATCCAGGCCGAGCTGGACGCGCAGGAGGCGCGCGCCTCGGCCGACGCGCAGGCGCGCCAGGCCCAGCGTGGCGAGCGCCAGCGGGCTTCGAACTCGAAGCGCAAGGCGGCCGAGGCGGCTGCGGCCGAGGCGGCGCGTGCCGCCGCGCAAGCACAACAGGAAAGCCCGGCCGAGGCGGAGGCGGATCGCACCGACACCGACGCGGTGCCCGAGATGGCGCCGGCGCAGGTCAGCCGCTCGCTGCGCGATCTCTACCGGCGCCTGGCCAGCGCGCTGCACCCCGATCGCGAGCCCGATGCGGACGAACGCGAGCG
Organism: Burkholderia sp. Ax-1720; assembly: GCF_011753035.1. NCBI lineage: Bacteria > Pseudomonadati > Pseudomonadota > Betaproteobacteria > Burkholderiales > Burkholderiaceae > Burkholderia > Burkholderia sp. Ax-1720. The sequence goes on from NZ_VWWK01000230.1 coordinate 2,714, forward strand.
CAAGACCGCGCTGATGCAGCGGCTCAACCGCGCCTACGACAAGCAGGACCTGCTGCGACTGCTCGAACTGGAGCGCGACCTGGGCGCCGCCGATGCGGACCGGCTTGCCAGTGCCGGCGACGAATTGTTGCGGCATTACAACGGCATCCTGAAGGCCCAGTTGGCCTCGCTCGATCGCGAACTGCATCGCGTCGAGGCGGATTTCCGGCATGGCTACGGGATCGGCGCGAATGCCGTGCTGTCGCCCGACACGGCGCTGCGCACGCTCGGCGACGATATCGCCGGCCTGCGTCGCGCGCTGGCCGAGTTGGAGCGCGACTTGCTCGCGCTGCGCGAGATCGGCGCCTTGAAGGACTGGCTGGCCGGCTTCGTCGGCTAGGCGTCGAGGATTTCGGGGGAGGGCTGGCTCAGGCGCCGTCGTCGGCGCCGCGGCCGATGATGCGGGCCGGGAACGGCTCGCCGCGCGGCCGTGCCGGATGCGCGTCGTCCTCGCGTGGTCGTTTCGGCGCGATCGCGTCGAGCAGGGCCTGCTGCTCGTCGGGAATCCGGTAGTCCCAGCCGAAGCGGCTCAACTGCAGGCTCTGCGCGATGCGCAGCGCCGGCTCCATGAAGCGCACCGCGGCGGCCGGCTGGTAGCGCGCCTCGACGGTCCGCAGGAACAGAGCCAGCCAGCGGCTGAAATGCGCCGGCTCGACGCCTTCGAGCGGCTGGTGCCTGGCCTGCAGGTTGCCGCGATATCCCTTGGTGCCGAGCACCAGGTTCGACCAGAACGCGACCATCTTCGGCAGGTGCTCGTCCCAGCGGCCGTCGAGCCGGGCGCCGAACACGGGGCCGAGCAGGGGATCGGCGCGCACCTGCAGATAAAACGCGTCGACCAGGCCGCGGATATTGTCCTCGCTCGGCTCGGCCTCGCGCGGGCCGGCGGGCGCGGGCGAGGCCGCTTCGGGGGAGGGGCTGGCGGCCAGTTCGGGGGCCGGATTAGTGGGGATCATGGTCGGGAGGGAGAATGGGGCCGCTACACTGTCGCGATTTTGTCGCACAATAGCGGACGGCCATCCGCCAAAAAGTGCTTCCAGGGCGCATATTATCGCGCGATTTCCGTTTCGGCAGGCGCCTGTATCCGGCGGCGGCCGCCAACGCTGGCACCTCAACGACACGATCGACTTCGCTCATGAGACTGACCGACTACACCGACTACTCGCTGCGCGTGATGCTGTTCCTGGCGGTGCGCAGCGAAGGCCTGTCGACGATCCAGGAGATCTCGGATGCCTACGGCATCTCGAAGAATCACCTGATGAAGGTGGTGCAGCGGCTCGGCGAGCTCGGCTGGGTCGACACCGTGCGCGGTCGCAACGGCGGCCTGCGCATCAACGCGAATTCGGGGCGGTTGACGATCGGCGAGGTGGTGCGCGCCACCGAGAGCGATTTTGCCCTGGTCGGCTGCTTCGGCGGCGAGGGGCAGGGCGTCGAGCACCGTTCCTGCGTGATCGAGCCGCATTGCCGCCTCAAGGGCGTGCTGTACGCCGCGCGCGAAGCCTTTTTCGCCGAGCTGGACCGCCACACGATCGCCGAACTCTCGCGACCCGCCTCGCCGCTGGCGGCCGCGCTCGGCATCGTGCCGATCGTCGTCGAGCCGGCCTGAGCGCCGGCGCTTGCTCCCAACGGCGGCGCCCGCCGCCATCCCTGCCCGTTTCTCGCTATCCTGACGCAGCCGATCCGGCGCCGTCATCGAGCCTGCACGCCGCCCGGGCAGACTGAAATCCCGCGCCTGCCCGCTGCCTGCCCCTCGCCGGGCTCGGGCCCCATTCGGCAAAGCCATGCCGGGCGAGGCTGGGCGTCGCAAGGCACACATCTTGCCTAGCGAGCGCTTGAAACCCCGGCAAGCAGCCTCATGTTGGAGCTATTCGAAAATTGGAGGTCTCTTCATGAGAATCGACAAGCTCACCACCAAGTTCCAGGAAGCGCTGGCCGACGCCCAGAGCCTCGCGGCCGGCCGCGACAATCAATACATCGAACCCGTCCACGTGCTGGCCTCGCTGATCGGCCAGACCGACGGCTCGGCGCGCTCGCTGATGTCGCGCACCGGCGTGCACGTGCAGGCGCTGCAAGGCGCGCTGAACGAGGCGATCTCGCGCCTGCCGCAGGTCACCGGCACCGGCGGCGACATCCAGATCGGCCGCGAGCTGGCCGGCCTGCTGAACCAGGCCGACAAGGAAGCGCAGAAGCTCAACGACAGCTTCATCGCCAGCGAGATGTTCCTGCTCGCGGTGTCCGACGACAAGGGCGAGGCCGGCAAGCTGGCGCGCCAGCACGGCATGACGCGCAAGGCGCTGGAAGCCGCGATCGCGGCCGTGCGCGGCGGCTCGCAGGTGCACAGCGCCGATGCCGAGAGCCAGCGCGAGGCGCTCAAGAAGTACACGGTCGACCTGACCGAGCGCGCGCGCTCGGGCAAGCTCGATCCGGTGATCGGCCGCGACGACGAGATCCGCCGCTCGATCCAGATCCTGCAGCGCCGCACCAAGAACAACCCGGTGCTGATCGGCGAGCCCGGCGTGGGCAAGACCGCCATCGTCGAGGGGCTGGCGCAGCGCATCGTCAACGGCGAGGTGCCCGAGACGCTGAAGAACAAGCGCGTGCTCTCGCTCGACATGGCCGCGCTGCTGGCCGGCGCGAAGTACCGCGGCGAGTTCGAGGAGCGCCTGAAGTCGGTGCTCAACGACATCGCCAAGGACGAAGGCCGCACCATCGTCTTCATCGACGAGATCCACACCATGGTGGGCGCCGGCAAGGCCGAGGGCGCAATGGACGCGGGCAACATGCTCAAGCCGGCGCTCTCGCGCGGCGAGCTGCACTGCATCGGCGCGACCACGCTCGACGAGTACCGCAAGTACATCGAGAAGGATGCCGCGCTCGAGCGCCGCTTCCAGAAGGTGATCGTCGACGAGCCGAGCGTGGAGGCGACCATCGCGATCCTGCGCGGGCTGCAGGAGAAGTACGAGCTGCACCACGGCGTGGACATCACCGATCCGGCCATCGTGGCCGCGGCCGAACTCTCGCATCGCTACATCACCGACCGCTTCCTGCCGGACAAGGCGATCGACCTGATCGACGAGGCCGCCTCGAAGATCAAGATGGAAATCGATTCGAAGCCCGAATCGATGGACAAGCTCGACCGTCGCCTGATCCAGTTGAAGATCGAGCGCGAGGCCGTCAAGAAGGAGCAGGACGAGGCTTCGCAGAAGCGCCTGCAACTGATCGAGGAAGAGATCGAGCGGCTGGGCCGCGAGTATGCCGACCTCGAGGAGATCTGGACCGCCGAGAAGGCCGCCGTGCAGGGCAGCGCCCAGCTCAAGGAGGATATCGACCGGGTGCGCGCCGAGATCGCCAAGCTGCAGCGCGAGGGCAAGCTCGAGAAGGTGGCCGAGCTGCAATACGGCAAGCTTCCGCAACTCGAGGCGCAACTCAAGCAGGTGACCCAGGCCGAGGAGCAGGAGCAGCACAATCCGAGCAAGCCGCGGTTGCTGCGCACCCAGGTCGGAACCGAGGAGATCGCCGAGGTGGTGTCGCGCGCCACCGGCATCCCGGTCTCGCGGATGATGCAGGGCGAGCGCGAGAAGCTGCTGCATATCGAGGAAAAGCTGCATGAGCGCGTGATCGGCCAGGACGAGGCGATCAGCGCGGTGGCCGATGCGATCCGCCGCTCGCGCGCGGGCCTGTCGGACCCGAACCGGCCTTATGGCTCGTTCCTGTTCCTGGGCCCGACGGGCGTCGGCAAGACCGAGCTCTGCAAGGCGCTGGCCGGCTTCCTGTTCGATTCGGAGGATCACCTGATCCGCATCGACATGAGCGAGTTCATGGAGAAGCACAGCGTCGCGCGCCTGATCGGCGCGCCGCCGGGCTACGTCGGCTACGAGGAAGGCGGTTACCTGACCGAAGCGGTGCGTCGCAAGCCGTACAGCGTGATCCTGCTCGACGAGATCGAGAAGGCGCACCCGGACGTGTTCAACGTGCTGCTGCAGGTGCTCGACGACGGCCGCATGACCGACGGGCAGGGCCGCACCGTGGACTTCAAGAACACGGTGATCGTGATGACCTCGAACCTCGGTTCGCAGGTGATCCAGTCGATGGTGGGCTCGCCCCAGGAGGCGGTGAAGGACGCGGTGTGGGAGGAGGTCAAGCTGCACTTCCGCCCCGAGTTCCTGAACCGGATCGACGACGTGGTGGTGTTCCATGCGCTCGATCGCAGCAACATCCAGTCGATCGCGAAGATCCAGCTGGCGCGCCTGCACGAGCGGCTGGCCAAGCTCGACATGCAGCTGGAGGTGACCGACGCGGCGCTCGACCAGATCGGCAAGGTCGGCTACGACCCGCTGTTCGGCGCGCGCCCGCTCAAGCGCGCGATCCAGCAGGAGATCGAGAATCCGGTGGCCAAGCTGATCCTGGCCGGGCGCTTCGGGCCCAAGGACGTGATCCCGGTCGACGTGCAGGACGGCAAGTTCGTGTTCGATCGCGTCGTGCACTGAGGCGAAGCCGCCGCGATTGGCAAGGGCTTCGGGAACCCCGCTTCGGCGGGGTTTTTTTTCGGCCGTCGCTTGTTTCGGCCATCGCTTGTTTCGGCGGTTGCCGGCGGCTCAGCCGGCGCCGAACAGGAAGCGCTCGCAATATACGGCGTCGAACGCGAGCGAGCCCCGTTCGAAATCAGGACTGCGATGGAAGGCGGCCCGCGCGGCCTCGGGCAGCCCGGCCTCGAAATCGGGCGAGAAGACGAAGCCGGATTTCATCGACAGCAGGTACTGCGCGACCTGCTGCCGGCCGTCCGAGGCGCCGAGATCGTGATGGTCGAGGATGCCGTCGGCGTGAGCATTGTCGAGCGCGCCGACGAAGAAGGCGCTCTCGTCGGCGAAGTCGGCTTTCAGCAGGAACACCACGAAGGGTTCGGTGTCGCCCGGCTGGCTCAGGTCCACCACGCCGGAGAACAGGTAGCCGGGCGCCGCGAGCTGGTGGCAGCGCGAGCCGACGGCGGGGCGGCCCGCTTCCAGGCCGGCGCGGACCTGCTCGTAGACGCGTTGCCAGCGCGCGAGCGACTCGCGCAGCTCGGCGAGGTTGCGCTCGACGCGCTCGCTCGCGGCCGCCAGCTCGGCATGCGAGGCCTCGTCGAGCTGGCGCAGTTCGACGGCGATGTCCTGCCAGATCGCGATCTGGCGTTCGGTCTCGTAGGCGCGCTTCTTCAGCGAGCGCAGGTACTGCGCGTTGAGCTGGGTGTCGTCGTAGCGCGTCAGGCCGTTGTCGAGATCGCGGAACAGCAGGTTGTCGTGTTCCTGGCAGTAGCCGAGGAAGGTGGTCGCCGAGCGGGTCGCGACATGCTTGAAGGCGTAGCGATAGGGGTTGCCCGACAGGTCGGGCGCGAGCACGTCGACATAGCGCCGCCCCTCGATGTCGCGCGCCAGGCAGCGCGTGATCTTGCCTTCCGAGATTTCATGCGACCAGATCGAGGCGCGCGTGCAGCCCGCGTGCCGGCAGGTCCAGGCCGCGCTCTTGCCGGGGCGCGCGAACTTGCCGTAGACGGCGCGCGCGCTCTTCTTGATCGCGTCGCCGGGGTGGCTGAAGAGGATGGCCGAGAGGAAATGCGCGAGCAGCGGATCGTGGATCGCGGCGTCGGAGATTGTTGCCTGGGCGCTGGTGAAGTCCATGCGGCGGCTCGTGAGGGCGGCCGGTTCGCCGGCTCGCGGGTTGCGCCGCCGCGGGCCCGGGGCAGGCTGCCGCCCGGGCCCGCGCCTTCGACCGTGCCCCGGCCTGGCGGCCGGGTGCGGGCGAGGGCTGGCGGCGAATCAGGCGGTCTTGTTGCCGCCGCCGAACAGGCCGGCCAGCTGCGAGAGCGTGCCGAGCAGGTTCGGCGCGTCGACCTGGCCGTCGGCCGGCACGTTGCCGTCCGGGGTGGCGTGATTGACCAGGTGCGGCAGCACCTGGGCCAGCAGGTTCGAGGCCGTCGAGGGATCGACGCCGGCCTTGTTGGCGAGCGAGGTGACGGTGTCCGAGCCGAGCACGTTCTGCAGCGTGTCGGGCGAGATCGGCTGGTTCGCGCCGGTGCCGACCCACGAGCCGATCACGTCGCCCACGCCGCCCTGGCGGAACTTCTCGATCAGGCCGTTCAGCCCGCCGGGCTGGTTGTTGACGAATTCGAGCGCGGCGGCGAGCAGTGCGCCCTGATTGCCGCCGCCATTCTGGCCGCCTAGCGCGCCAGTCACCATATCGAGCAGACCCATGATTTCTCTCCGATGCCGGGTTCCCACTTCCTGAAACGGCGCCGCGAGGGCGGCGCCGGGCTTGTGTTCGCGGCCAGCCGCATCTCGTGCGGCCGGCCGACGGGTCAGGCGCCTGACGCGGCCGATGCGGCCTGACTCTTCTTCGACTTCCTGGGCTTCTTGGCCTTGGGCTCCGAGGCGCCGGCCGTGGCGGTTGCCGCGGCCGGGGCGCTGCCTGCCGCCGCGGCGCTGGCGGCGGCCGCCGCCTTGTCCTTCTTGCGCGAGG
>NZ_VWWK01000231.1:0-9226 GCF_011753035.1 Burkholderia sp. Ax-1720
GCGCTGGACGCGCGGTTGCCCGGCGCCGCGGCGCTGCTGGCGCGCCAGCGCGAGGCGGCCGCGCGCGAGATCGCCCGGCGCTGGCCGAAGCTGAACTGGCGCGAACGCTTCGTCTGGCGCGTCGGACGCGCGCTGCGCGGCGAGGCGGTACCGCTCACCGAACGCGTCGACTCGATCGAGGCCACGCTCGGCGCCAGCACCGAGCTGATCGCGGCCGCGCGAGCCTCGCGCTCGACGGCCGAGAGCATCGCCGCGGCCGGCCGCATCGTCGAGCGCGTGCGCCAGCTCGCGCGCGGCGAGGCCAACAACATGATGATCACGGTCGATCGCGAGACCTCGCTGGACGCGCCCGCCACCGCCACCGAGATCGATCCCGACCGGGACTTCGACGCGGCCGGCCCGCCCGATGCGCGCAGCAGCAGCACCGAGCCTTCCGGCGCAGCGACGCTGGCCGATTCGGCCTCCTCGGCCGACGACCAGGCCGCCGGCGACAGCGCCGCGCCGCCGCCCCGGCCGCGCGCCGAGCTCGCGCCGGGCCGCTCGCTCCCGATCACCACCGCCTTCGATACCGTCACCGACCTCACCGGCGCCGGCGACGCCAGCGCCTGGCGCAAGCTGCGCGGCGCGGCACGCGCGCAGACCACGCGCCTCAAGGCGCAACTCGAACGCGCGCTGGAAGCCGACGAGCACCTGCACTGGCGCGCCGAGCAGGAGCGCGGCGAACTCGACCGGCGCGCGCTGGCGCGGCTGGCCACCTTGCCGGGCTACCGCACGCCGTTCCGCACGCGGCGCGTGATGTCGGGGCGCGACACGGCGGTCACCCTGCTGATCGACCGCAGCGGCTCGATGGCGGGCCGCAAGATCGAGCTGGCGAGGCTCTGCGCGGCGGCGCTGTGCGATGCGCTGATGCAGCTCGGCTTCGCCTGCGAGGCGCTCGGCTACAGCTCGGTCGACGATCCCGCGATGCGCGCCTGGCGCGACCGCTGGCTGGCGCAGGGCCACTCGCCGCGCGGCTACAACCGTTTCGTCGAGCGGCTCGACCTGGAGATCTACAAGCGCTTCGATTCGGACAATCCCAGCGGGCTGGCCCGCATCGACTGCGGCCACGAGAATCCCGACGGCGAGGCGCTGGGCTGGGCCGCCGAGCGCCTGCTCGCCCGCCGCGCCCGGCGGCGCATCCTGATGGTGTTGTCCGACGGCTACCCGGCCACCGGCGACGGCGACCCCGCCCTGCTGCGCGCCGACCTGCGCGCGCGCATCGCCGAGATCGGCGCGCGCGGCGTCGAATTGATCGGCGTCGGCATCCTCGACGACGCGGTCGAGACCTTCTACCCGACCAGCACCGTGGTCGAGCGGCTGCCGGACCTGCCGGCGGTCGCCTTCGAGACGCTGGGGCGGGCCCTGCTCGGCGAACGCGGGCGCGCCGCCTGGTCGGCCGGCTTCGCCTGAGCGAACTTCGGTGCCAGGCGACTGCACGACATGGCGCGACGAAGCCCCGTCGCCGCGCCCAGGGCCGGCATGGCGGCACGCGCCGCTCATGGCCATCTCGCGGCAAGCCGCCTCGACATGGCGCCGATCCGGTGCCCGACCCTCGAACGCTCCCCGCTCGATCGCGTCACGCTGGTTGACAAGCCCGTTCGCCCGAAACCCGCGCGAAACCCCGGCCAGCCAAGCCCGCCGGACCTGTCGCGGACTTCACCGTCCATCCCGATCGCCCGGCTTCGTCGCCCATTGTTCACACAACGGAAACGAACTGTTCGGCAAGCCGGCGATGATCGGATCGACGAATTCGCGGATACTTCCGCCATTCCCCGTGCAGCGCCCCGCGCTGCCGCTACCCAGCAAAGAACCCGCCATGTCTGCCAGAACCCCGTTCGTCGTCATGATCGCGGCCTGCCTGACGCTATGGCTCGGTGCATGCTCGAGCGTGTCCGAAGTCAGCGCGACCGACAAGCCGCACGTCTATACCGTCAACACCAGCGCCCACGGCGCCGTGCTGTCCTGGGCCGCCGCCCATCGCAAGGCGGTCAGCACCGCCGACGCCTATTGCGCGCAGCAAGGCATGCGCGCCAGCCCCGGCTTCGAGCACGTCTCCGAGCGCGAGGCCAAGCTCACCTTCGAGTGCCATCCGACGCTGTAAACGAAGAAGAGCCGGCTGCTCGCGCGTGCCGGCCCCTCGTTTCAAGCTCGCTGTCTTCGCCGCTGGTCCCGCCCGGGCAAGGTTTCCCGATCGATGCCCGGATCGCGGCAATCCGCGAGGCATCGACCGGCTCGCCCGAGCCGGCGGCTTCACACCCCGTCCGTCACCGGCTCCATCGCGCTGGCCAGCACCGCGTGCAGCAGCACGTTGGCGCCGGCTTCGGCCCAGGCGGGCGTGATCGCCTCGGCCTCGTTGTGGCTGAGCCCGTCGATGCAGGGCACGAAGATCATGCCGGTCGGCGCCACCCGCGCCAGGTAACAGGCATCGTGCCCCGCGCCCGAGACGATGTCCTGGTGCGACAGGCCGAGCCCCGCCGCCGCCTCGCGAACCGCCTCGATGCAGCGCGGCGCGAACGGCACCGGCGCGTAGTCGAAGATCTGCTCGAGGCGCGCGCCCAGCCCGCTCTCGCCGGCGAGGCGCGCCACTTCCGCGCGCAGCTCGGCATCCATCTCGGCCAGCACCGCCGCGTCGGGATGGCGGAATTCCACCGTGAAGAAGCATTCGCCCGGCACCGTGTTGCGCGAGTTCGGCCGCGCCTCGATCATGCCGACCGTGGCACGCGCATCCGGCGCGCGGCGCCGGCCCAGCGCGTCGACGAAGCCGATCACGCGTGCCGCGCCGACCAGCGCATCGCGGCGCGCGTCCATCGGCGTGGTGCCCGCATGCGCGTCCACGCCGCTGAAGCTCAGCTCGTACCAGCGCTGCCCCTGCCCCGCCGTGACCACGCCGATGGTGGTACCGGCGCGCTCCAGGATCGGCCCCTGCTCGATATGCAGTTCATAGGCGGCATGCACGGCATGGCCGCCGACGGGCGCCTCGCCCGCGTAGCCGATCGCGGCCAGCGCCTCGCCGAGGGTGGTGCCCTGCCGGTCCGCGCGCGACAGCCCGTAGTCGAGCGTGAACACGCCGGCGAACACGCCCGAGGCGACCATCGCCGGCGCGAAGCGCGAACCTTCCTCGTTGGTCCAGAGCACCACTTCGACGGGCCGCTCGGTCTCGATGCCGGCGTCGTTCAGCGCGCGCACCACCTCCAGCCCGCCGAGCACGCCGTAGATGCCGTCGTAGCGGCCGCCGGTCGGCTGCGTGTCGGCGTGCGAGCCCGTCATCACCGGCGCCGCGCCGACCACGCGCCCGGCGCGGCGCGCGAACACGTTGCCCATCCGATCGACGCGGATCGTGCAGCCCGCCTCGCGCGCCCAGGCCACGAACAGGTCGCGCGATTCGCGATCGAGCTCGCTCAGCGCGAGCCGGCAGACGCCGCCCTTGGGCGTCGCGCCGATCTCGGCCATCCGGTCGAGCGAATCCCACAGACGCGCGCCGTCGACGCGCAGGCTCCCGACATCATTCGTCATGCTTGCTCTCCTGGTCGCCGGCAGCCGGGTTCTCGCCTCGCATTCGATAACGGAAATCGCAGCGCTTGCCGCCCTGCATGATGGTGCTGGTGCGCGTCAGCGCCACGCGCGGATCGTAGCCGCGGATGAAGTATTCGTCGCGCGCGCAACTGAGCAGGTGGCCGATCTCGCCGAGCCCCATCGCGTGATACATCTCCGCGTAGGCGCAGCGATGCACGTCGTAGTCGTAATGCCCGGCATCCTCGCGCCGCACCTCGACGTCCAGCGCGTCGTCCTTCTCCCACAGCACCTGCAGGGCAACGAAGGAGGCGATGCTGGTGCCGCCGGGCTCCTGCGCGGCGAAGGACTGGCCGGCATCGACGGCCGCGCCGCGGATCGCCTCGGCGATCACGGCCTGCGCGCGCTCGATGCCGAACTCGCGCTTCATGATCTCGTAGATCGGCTTGATGATTTCCGCCTCGATCCTGCGTCGCGCGAGGATGCCCAGGCGATGGTCGGCCGCGTCGCTCGGCGCGGCCGATGGGTTCGGCTCGGTCATGGGAACTCCTGACTGGGGGTGATTCGTTATTTGTGTTCGATCCGGATATCGCGGGTGCCGCCTGCGCGCCGCCGGGAACACGGCGCGCCCGAATCCGCTGCGATCCGGCATGGCAAACGCGAACGGGCAGCCGCCGATCCTCGATCGGCCGCCGCCCGTTCGCCTTCATGCCAGCTTCATGCCGTGCTCAGTGCGCGGCTGGCGTGCCGGCGCCGGAGCCGCCGCCGAGCACGTCCACCACGTTCCACTTGCCGCCCTGCACGCGATAGATCGTGTAGGCCGGATCCTTCAGGTTGCCCTGCTCGTCGAAGGCGATGCGGCCCGTCACGCCCTGGCGGTCGACCTTGTGCAGCGCCGTCACCAGCTTGGCCGGATCGGTCGACTTGCTCTGCTCGGCCACGGCGATCAGGGTCGCGGCGGCGTCGTAGGCGAACGGCGCGTGCAGCTCGATCGGCGCGTGATAGCGCGCGCGGTACTGCGCGTCGAAGGCCGGGCCGCCCGGCATCTTCGCCAGCGGCCGGCCCGGTTCGAGCGCGGTCACGCCCTCGCCGTCCTTGCCGGCCAGCGACAGGAAGGTCTGGCTGACGAAGCCGCCCGCGCCGAGCAGGGTCGCGTCGATGCCGAGCTGGTGCATGCGGCGCGCGATCGGCGCGGCCTGCGCGTCGAGCCCGCCGAAGAACACCAGGTCCGGGCGCTTGCTCTTGATGGCGGTCAGCACGCCGCTGAAATCGGTGGTCTTGTCGGTGACGTACTGGCGATCGACGATCGTGCCGCCGTTCGCCTCGACGCCCTTCACGAACTGGTCGGCCAGCCCCGAGCCGAACGAGGTGCGATCGTCGAGCACGGCGATGCGCCGGGCGTGCAGCGTCTTCACCGCGTAGGCGCCGGTATAGGCGCCGCCCGTGTCGTCGTGGCCCATGATGCGGAAGGCGGTGGCGTAACCCTGCTGCGTGTACTGGTGCCCCGTCGAGGCCGGCGCGATCTCGGGGATGCCGGCGTCGCGATAGACGCGCGCGGCCGGCACGCTGCAGCCGGTGTTCCAGTGGCCCACCACGCCGATCACATGCTGCTCGACCAGGTCCTGCGCGACCGTCACGGCCGTGCGCGGATCCGACTGATCGTCGACGGCCACCAGCTTGTAGACCACCGGCTTGCCGTTGATGGTGGGATGGCGGCGGTTCGCATCGTCGAGCGCGAGCTGCGCGCCGTTCTGCAGATCCTTGCCGATCCGCGCCGAGGGGCCGGTCAGCGGCGCGGCCAGGCCGATCAGCACGGTTTGCGGCGCATCGGCGGCCTGGGCGGCACGGGCGGCCGGCGCGGCGAACCACAGCGCGAGCGCCGCGGCGGAGACGGCGAACGCTGCGCCGGCGAGGGGGACGGTTTTCTTCATGGGAAAGGTAGCGTGTGGCGGACGATTAAAACATGAAAAATACTAAATAGTCACACCCTGACCGGCAAATATCCTTTGATTGAATACTTATGCGAACCAGGCCATATCGCCTAAAACTCTTTACCTACAAGGGATTTGAGCATTTTGCCGGCTCCAGGATTATTCGATAGAATTCAAAACATGAAAAATATCGAACAATTGCCGAACGATCCGCCGCTGCGCGCGGTACGCGCCTTCGAGGCCTTCGCGCGGCTGGGCTCGGTCACGGCGGCGGCGGCCGAGCTCGACATCACGCCCTCGGCGGTCAGCCACCAGCTGCAACTGCTGGACGCCTTCATCCTCACGCCGCTCACGGTGCGCGAGGGACGCACGCTGGCGCTGACCGACGAGGGCCGCGACTACTACCGCTCGATCAGCGCGGCGTTCTCGGTGCTGCGCAGCGCGACCGGCTTCGTGCGCGATCGCTCCTCGCTGCGGCAGATCACCATCAGCCTGATCCCGCTGTTCGGCATCGGCTGGTTCGTGCCGCGCCTGCATCGCTTCCTCGACCAGAACACCGATGTCGACGTCAACGTGCGCTACGCGAACCACCGCAACTATCGCAGCGACGCCTCGGATCTATCCATCCGCTTCGGTGCCGGCGCCGCCGACTGGCCCGGCTACCGCTGCGAGAAGCTGCTGCCCGGCGCGATGGTGCCGGTCTGCCATCCGGCGTTCCGGCGCCGCTTCGGGCCCTTGCGCAAGCCGGCCGACCTGGCGACGGTGCCGCTGGTGCACGACGAGGACCGCAGCACCTGGGTCAACTGGCTGCGCAATGCCGGCGTGCGCAACGTGCCGCCGGTGGTGGGGCCGATGTTCGAGGACGGGCAATTGACGCTGAGCGCGATCCGCGCCGGGCTCGGCGCGGGGCTGATGCGCGCGCCGCTGATCGAGGCCGAGCTGGCCGGCGGCGAGCTGGTGCAGTTGTTCGACACCGCGCTCGACGACGGCCGCGACTACTACCTCTGCACGCGCGACGACCTGGACCTGCCCGACGGCGCGCGGCGGCTGGCGCAATGGCTGCGGGTGACGGCGGCCGAATCGATGCGGCGGCTGGCGGCGGCAGCGGCCACGCAACGCTGAGCGGCGAAGGCAGGCCAGGAAGGGAGAAAGGAAAACGGCGGCGAGCTGGACGCTCGCCGCCGTCGTGCCCGTCGTGCATTAGGCCGGTCAGGCCCGGCGATCAATCGCGCCGGCCGGGATCGATGGCCGATCCGAAGCCCGGGCCGGCCATCGAGAGCACCGGCCCGCAGCCGCCTCAGCGATCGCCGAGGAAGTGCTCGACCGCGAAATTGAAGGCCTCGGGATCCTGCAGCATCGCGAAGTGGCTGGTGTTCGGCAGGATCTGCAGGCCCGCGCCGGGAATCGTCGCGGCGATGTACTCGGTGTGCTCGCGCTTGATCGCCTCGTCGTGGTCGCCGTCCATCACCAGCACCGGCGTCCTGATCGACTTCAGTTGCTCGTCGCTCCAGTTCGGCTGCGAGGCCCACATATGGCTGATCTGCTCGACGAAGGCATCGTATTCCTTCGGCGTGGGCGACAGGCGGCGGTACTCGTCGCCGCCGCGCTTGATGAAGGCGGCGAAGGTCGGGTTCTTCTCGACATCGGGCATCACGCCGTCGGTCTTGGTGTTCGCCGCGAAGGCCACCACCTTGCCGACCCGGTCGGGATGGCGGATCGCCATGTCGATGCCGATGATGGCGCCGTCGCTCCAGCCCACGATATCGGCGCGCGGCAGCTTCAGCTTGTCCATCAGCGCGACCACGTCGTCGGTCATCAGGTCGTAGCCGAAGGGCTGCTCGTTGCGCGAGCTGCGGCCGTGGCCGCGGCTGTCGAGCACGATCACCTTGTGGTGCTTCATCAGCGACTTGACCTGGTAGCCGAAATAATCGGAATTCGACAGGCCGCCATGCACCAGGATCACCGGCGAACCATGGCCGATGGTGGCGTAGTAGAGACGGATGCCGTTGACCTCGGCGATGCCGTGCTGCTCGCCCGCCACCGGCGCCGGGGTGGGCGGCAGCGTCTGCCAGCGCGGCTCGGCCGCCTGCGCGTGGGCGAGGGTGAAGGCCGCGACGGCGCCGAGGACGAATCGTTGCAGATGCAGCCAGCTGCGGTTCTGGAAGAGGGACATGGCGGAAGGCTTCGCGCTCGAAATGGGAAAACCATTATAGGAGCGGATGCGCCGGCATCTCTCACGAAATATCAGCAGACAGACATGTCCGTCGCATCATCGCATCCCCGAGGCTGCTCAGGAATGCGATGCAATGCGTGGGCGGCACGAGCGGCACGAGCGGCGCGATGTGTCCATCGTCCGCGGCAATGAGGGCTCCGGCACCCAGGTGTCGGAGCGGTTGCCTGCCGCGCCACAGGCATGCGGCCGCAAGCTCTGCGGGTTTAGGGGTGATGACCCGGGCACTCGCGCAGTAATCCCGGCACGGCACCGGACGAAGGGGCGACACGGTGCCGTGCTCTGGAACGGATCATCGCGTGCCCCGCGCCACGCGTACAGCAGCAGCCGGAACCAAAACGAGCGCAGCAGTTCGGGGCGCGCCCACGCGTCGCGAACCATCGCAACTGCTGCGCCGTTTCGCGCGCGATCTGCTGCTTGTCCGGGCGCGGCGCGCCACGTAAGGTCGGCGCTTCAGGGCGCGCCAGCCCCGCTCTCCCCCACTCATCATGTATCGATACACCGAATTCGACCGCGCCTTCGTGCGCAGCCGCGCCGCGCAATTCCGCGACCAGCTCGAACGCTGGCAGGACGGCCGGCTCGACGAGGAAGCGTTCCGCCCGCTGCGCCTGCAGAACGGCTGGTACGTGCAGCGCCACGCGCCGATGCTGCGCGTGGCCGTGCCCTATGGCGAGCTGTCGAGCGCCCAGCTGCGCGTGCTGGCCCGCATCGCGCGCGACTACGACGTGCCCGAGCCCGAGGTCTACCGGCGAGCGCTCGACGCGCAGCGCGCGCTCGGCACCACGCGCCTGCCGACGCGCCATGCGCACTTCACCACGCGCACCAACGTGCAGTTCAACTGGATCCCGCTCGCGCGTGCCGCCGATGTGATGGACCTGCTCGCCACGGTCGACATGCACGGCATCCAGACCAGCGGCAACTGCATCCGCAACATCTCCTGCGATGAGCGCGCCGGCGTCGCGCCCGACGAGATCGCCGATCCGCGCCCGTTCGCCGAGATCATGCGGCAGTGGACCACCCTGCATCCCGAGTTCGCCTTCCTGCCGCGCAAGTTCAAGATCGCCATCACGGGCGCGGCCGAGGATCGCGCCGCCACCGCCTGGCACGACGTCGGGCTGCGGCTGGTGCACGACGCGCGCGGCGAGCTGGGCTTTCGCGTCACGGCCGGCGGCGGCATGGGCCGCACGCCGCTGATCGGCACGCTGATGCGCGAGTTCCTGCCCTGGCGGCAGATCATGAACTACATCGAGGCGATCGTGCGCGTGTACAACCAGTACGGCCGTCGCGACAACAAGTACAAGGCGCGCATCAAGATCCTGGTGAAGGCCGAGGGGCAGCGCTTCATCGACGAGGTGGAAGCCGAGTTCCGGCAGATCGTCGAGCACGACGGCGGCCCGCACACGATTCCCGAGGCCGAGCTGGCGCGCGTGCAGGCCTCGTTCGTCACGCCCGCCTCGCTGGCGCGGCGCGCCGCCGATCCGGACGCGGCCGCGCGGCTGGCCGAGGCGGCCGCGCG
>NZ_VWWK01000232.1:0-9192 GCF_011753035.1 Burkholderia sp. Ax-1720
GTCTCGCCGGGCTGGCGCTGCCGGTGCTGCTGCTCGGCCTGGTCGAGCTGGCCGTGCGCGCCGGCTGGCTGCCCGATCACCTGGTGCCGGCGCCGAGCGAGATCTTCGCCACGCTCGAACGAATGGGCCTGGCGCGCCTGATGCGCCATGTCGGCGCGAGCACGCTGCGCGTGGCGGCCGGTTTCGCGGCCGGCGCGGGGCTCGCGCTGGCGGTGGGCGCGGCGATGGGCCTGAGCCGGCGCATCGACGCGCTGCTGGAGCCGAGCTTCCAGGCGCTGCGGGCGATCCCCTCGCTGGCCTGGGTGCCGGTGCTGCTGCTGTGGCTCGGCATCGACGAGGCGCCCAAGATCACGCTGATCGCGATCGGCGCCTTCTTCCCCGTGCATCTGGCGGTAGTGGCCGGGATTCGCGGCGTGGACCGCAAGCTGGTCGAGCTGGGCGCGGTCTATCGGCTCGGCGCCTTCGCGCTGTTCCGCCGGATCCTGCTGCCGGCCGCGCTGCCGCAGATCTTCACGGGCTTGCGCACCGGCCTGAGCCTGGCCTGGATGTTCATGGTGGCCGCCGAGCTGATCGCGGCCACGCGCGGGCTCGGCTTCCTGCTCAGCGACGGGCGCGAGACCGGGCGGCCCGACCTGGTGTTCGGCGCGATCCTGCTGCTGGCCCTGCTCGGCAAGCTCAGCGACGGCGCGATGCGCCGCATCGAGCAGCGCTGGCTGGGCTGGCGCGATGCCTTCGACGGCACCCGGCGCAAGGAGGCGGCATGAGCGATACCCACCTGCTGACTGAGCGAGTCGCCGCCGTTGCTCGCGACGACACCCCGCTGCTCGACCTGCGCGTCGAACACAAGCGCTACGACGGCCGCATCGTGCTGGCCGATATCGCGCTGCAGGTGGCGCGCGGCGAGATCGTCTGCCTGGTGGGGCCGAGCGGATGCGGCAAGAGCACCCTGTTGCGCATCGTCGCCGGGCTCGACGGCGACTATCGCGGCGGCGTGCGCCTGGACGGCCAGCCGCTCGACGGCCCCTCGGCGCGCATCGGCGTGATCTTCCAGGAGCCGCGCCTGCTGCCCTGGCTGTCGGTGGCCGACAACGTCGGCTTCGCGGCCGGCTCTCGCGGCTCTCGCGGCACGCGTGGCTCTCGCCACGGCCGCGCGGCCGAGGTCGAGCGCTTGCTGGCCGAGGTCGGGCTGGCGGGGCAAGGCGCCCTGCTGCCCTCGGCGCTGTCGGGCGGCATGGCGCAGCGCGCCGCGATCGCGCGCGGCCTGTTCGGCGAGCCGGAACTGCTGCTGCTCGACGAGCCGTTCAGCGCCGTCGACGCGCTCACCCGCATGCGCCTGCAGACCCTGCTGCTCGACGTGGTGCAGCGCCATGGCACGGCGGCGATCGTGGTCACGCACGATCTCGACGAGGCGCTCTACCTCGGCGATCGCGTGCTGATGCTGGCCGCCGATCCGGGTCGCATCGACGAGGCGATGCAAGTCGATATCGAGCGGCCGAGAGACCGGCGCGACGCGCGTCTGGCGGCGCTGCGCGGGCGCCTGCTCGATGCGTTCCACCGGCTGCACGAAGTGGGTCATTGAGCAGATCGCCACGCCTTCCCGAGGCCATGCCCGCGCAAGCGCGGCATCCATGTCGACCGAGCCGGACACGACAACAAATCGAAACAATCGCCGGCTCCGTCGCGCCATGTAACACAGTCGATCGGTCTTCCCGGTTCGCGCTCAAGAACGGCGCAATCGCGCCGTCATTCATCAGGCAATATCCTGATGATTCCGTCACGAGGCGAACCCGCCACGGCACCGCGATCCGATCGCGGACAAGGCCATTCGTACCGTCGTCGCGCGCTCTCGATCGCACTACCATGAACGACATTGAACTCTATTTCGGCGGTCAGAAGCCGCCGAGCCGATCCGAGCAGGCCGTGCTCGCCCAGGTGCTGCGCTGGCTGATCGAGCGGCAGCGACCCGCTGTCGTCATCTGCGACCTGCTGCTGAAGGATGGCCAGATCGACATCCTGGTCGGCACCGACGACACCACCATCCAGCTGGAAATCAAGAACTTCCACCATCCGGTCGACGGCAAGTCGAATGGCGATTGGATGCTGCGGCGCGAAGCGTCGCCCACCCCGATCAAGAACGGCTATCGGCAAGCGATGGACAACAACCTCGCCTTGCGCGACGCGATGTCGAGGCACTTCAACGATGGCCGGGAAATCTCCTATCCGAGCGGCGCGGTGATCTTCGAGCCGAGCCGCCATCGCGACTCGAGGCTGGAGATCACTTACGACCCGCGCGTACTGATCCACGGTGCCGACGAACTCGATCGGGCGCTGTCGAAGCGGGGTCGACAACCGTGGCCACGGTCATGGTTGAGCCATTTCGCGCAAGCGCAAAACCTGACCCGGGCCCCCATCTCCGCCGCGCTTCGAATCGAAACCGCGCCGGGCAAGGACACCATCGTGCAGCAAGCCGAGCCTGGTCGGGACGCCGCCGATAGGGTGCCGGTGGTGCCCACCGTCGTACCGGCCATGCCTGCTGCCGTGCCGGCCGCGTCCACTGTCGTGCCCCCCGTGCCGACAGCGCTCGCCAAGCGCGCTGCATACCCCATTGCGGCTGGATCTCCCGCCGAACGCAGTCCCGCCACGATCGACGCGTCGTGGCGCGAAGCCCAGGCCGTCGCGATACCGCATCGCCACGCGCCGATCGGATCGGGTCTTGCCTTGGGCGAAAGCCGGCCGCGACGGCGTCGCGGGCTGTTACGCTATTGGCCGATCCTGCTGGCCGCCGCGCTCGGCGCCTATGCAATCGGCCAGCATCAACGGAAGACGGTGAAGGCCGAGGCACCGCTCGCGAACGAAGCGCCGGATAGCCTGAAACGGCACGCCTCGTCGATCAGGAAGCCGCATGACGCACCGCCGGTGCCGCTCGCCAGGACTCAGCGGGCAGCACATCGGGCCACGGCCGACAAGCCTCAAGTGGTGGCTGCGGCACCGAGCGCCGAGGGGCCGGTGGATCCGGCGCTACCGATCGCCAGCCGGCCCACCCCGCCGATCGCCCCGATCACCTGCCCCGTCGGCGTCGACCGGCTCGGCTGCAACGGCAGGACGGGCGTCCTGGCCACCCCCGAATGTCCGCCCGCGTTCCATATCTCCGGCAATACCTGCATCCGCGATGCCGGAGACTGAAGCCGGTTCCGGCTCGTCCGCTCAGCGGTACTTCGCCCCGCCGTCCGCGTCGATCACCACGCCGCTCAGGTAGGACGCGCGCTCGGAGGCGAGGAAGCTGACCAGGTCCGCCATCTCCTCGGGCTCCGAGGGCCGCCCGAACGGCAGCGCCTCGAGCAGCTCGCGCCAGCGCGAGGCATCGCCGAAGGCCGTTTCGGCGCGGCTGCGATAGAGCTTCTCGAGCCGCTCGGTGGCGCAGGGCCCGGGATTGATGCCGACCACCCTCACCCCGCGCCGCGTCGAATGCGCGCCCACCGCCTGGGTGAAGGCCACCAGGGCCGCATTGGCGGTCGAGCCGAGGATGTAGTCGTAGCGCGGCGTGACGCCGGCCGCGCCGATCACGTTGACGATCACGCCGTTGCCGCGCGCCATCATCTCCGGCAGCACCAGCTTGGCGAAATCCATGTAGCCGAACAGCTTGAGCTCCCAGCTGGCGCGCCAGGCGGCCTCGTCGATCGCCTCCAGGCCGCCGCCGGGAATCGCGCCGGCGTTGTTGACCAGGATGTCGACCGGGCCGGCCTCGGCCAGCAGTTCGCGGCGCGCGTTCGCGTCGGACAGGTCGAGCGCGCTGGCCTTCACCGGCGTCCCGCAGGCGGCCTCCAGGCCGCGCCTGACACGCTCCAGCGGCTCAGGATTCGACGACACCAGGTGCAGGCGGCAGCCTTCCTTGGCCAAGGCCATGGCGCTGGCCATGCCGATGCCCTTCGAGGCACCCGTGACGAGCGCCAGGCGGCCCTTGATACCGAGATCCATGTGGACTCCGTGGGAATGAGAGGAACAGGAGGTCGCGACGGCCGGCGGGCGAATCAATGCCCGGGCCTTTCATGCGAATGAATACGAGGATCGTAGCGGAAAACCGGAAAACGCGAGGGACGCCACGCGAGGCGAGGTTTCAGCCGCGAGCGCGGCGCGCCGGCGCGGCCTGGGCAGGCATCGGGGAAGTCGCCCGCGCGAGGCAGGCGAGCGGGGAATCAGGCAAGCGCGCCCTCAATGCACCTTCATCTCGTCGACGAAGGGAAACGGGCTCATGGTGCAGACCACATGGAAATAACCGCCGCGCGCATAGGCGGTGACCTGTTCGAGGCGCTCCGATTCGGCGCCCCGCTCGCGGCCGGCGGCGCCGGTTTCCCCGGTTGCGGCGGGGCCGGCGGAAACAGCGAGGCGACGGGCCCGCGCGGCACCGGGCGCGAGCAGCGAGGCCAGCCGCCCCACCAGGGCGCGCGGCGCCAGTCCGATCGAATTCGACATCATCGGCTCCTTCAAGCGTGGATCGAGACTTCAATCTAGCCACGCCCGGCGCCGGCGCCAAACAAGCATTTCCGCTTAGCTTT
This sequence comes from Burkholderia sp. Ax-1720, assembly GCF_011753035.1. Classification (NCBI taxonomy): domain Bacteria; kingdom Pseudomonadati; phylum Pseudomonadota; class Betaproteobacteria; order Burkholderiales; family Burkholderiaceae; genus Burkholderia; species Burkholderia sp. Ax-1720. The sequence goes on from NZ_VWWK01000232.1 coordinate 4,554, forward strand.
CCAGGCCCGCGCTCAGACCCGGATCACCAGCTTGCCCTGTACCCGATTGCCTTCCAGCAGTTCATGAGCATGGCGCACCTCGTCGAATTCGAGCGTCTGCTTCAGCAATGAAGGCAGGCGCCGGGCCGCCACGTCGTCGGCGATGGCCCGCAGCGGCGCGGCGTCCAGCGGCAGCGCCGGGGTGCCGAGCAACTGGCTGGGGAAGAACGCCAGCCGCGCGGCCGGCGGCAGGTCCGTCATCAGGTTGAACTGGTCGAGCACCGGCGCGCCGCCCAGCAGGCCGATCACCGCCACCGCGCCGAACGGGCGCAGCGTGCTGGCCGTATCGCGCAGCGTCGAGGCGCCGACCACCTCGAGCGCGGCATCGATGCCCTCGGGATGGCGCTTGCGTACCTCGTCGGCCACCGAGCCGCGGTCGACCACAACCTGGTCGGCCCCCAAGCCGTGCAGCAGCGCGACGTGCTCGGGCGAGCGCGTGCTGGCCACCACCCGCAGGCCCGAGGCGCGGGCGTAGGTCACGGCCGCCAGCCCGACGCTGGAGGTCGCGCCGCGCACCAGCAGCACCTGCCCCGCCTGGATCCCGAGCGTGTGGTTGAGCGCGCCCCAGATCGTCAGGTAGGCCTGCGGCAGCGCCGCCAGCTCCTCCCAGGACAGGCTGGTGCCGTCCAGGTCGATCACGTTCGAGCGCAGCACCGTCACTTCCTCGGCATAGCTGCCGTGCCGCGCGAACTGCAGGCCGCCCATCGCCGTGGCCACGCGCTGGCCGGCCCGGAAGGCGCCCGAGGGATCCTCCAGCACCTCGCCTACCGCCTCGATGCCGGGCACGCGCGGCCCTTCGATCGGGCCCATCTTGCCGGCGCGCAAGTAGGTTTCGGCGCGGTTGAGCCCGAAGGCGCGCACGCGGATGCGCACTTCGTCGGCGCTCGGCGCCACCGAGGGAATATCGCGCAGTTGCAGGACTTCGGGTCCACCCGCGCGTTCGATCACATAGGCTTTCATGATGATTCCTTTGGTAGGAGTTCTGATCGATTCCTCCGCCCGGCGGGCATCGGAATGGCAGCCGCCCTCAGGCGAAGCGCAGCACCTCGGCGGTCGGCTTGCGCGGTTTTTGCGGCCAGTTGCCGCTCGCGGCGTAACCCACCGTCAGCAGCATCACCGGCACCTCGGTCGGCGCCAGGCCGAAGACCGAGGCGACGCCGGCCGGGTCGAAACCGATCATCGGCCCCGAGGCCAGCCCGCGATCCTGCGCCGCGATCATCAGCGTCATGGCCGCCAGCGAAGCCGAGCGGATCGCCTCGTCGCGCTGGAACGCCGGGTTGTTGGCGTACATGTTGGTGGCCGCGCCGGTCCAGCCGTCGAACACGGCCTGGTCGATGATGCCCTGCTCGAGCGAAGGCGAAAGCGCCGCCGGCAGCGTGCGATGCGGCTCCAGCGTGCCGCACACGATGAAGGTCACGGCCGCGTCGGCCACCTTCTGCTGCCCGTAGGCCAACGGCAGCAGCCGGGCCTTGGCCGCCTCGCTGCGCACGGCCACGAACTTCCAGTTCTGGAGGTTGAAGGCGGAAGGCGCCGTAGTCGCCAGGGCGACCAGCTCGTCGATCTGCGCATCGCTCAGCGTGCGAGCCGGGTCGTAGCGGTTGGTGGAAATACGCGTTTTCAAGAGGTTTTCAAGGCTGGACATGCTTTTCTCCGTCGGGGGGTGAGGGGGAACACGGCTCTACTATGCAAGCCGCCCGGCGCGAGACATAGCCCTAAAGCTGACACCCGGCCTCTCGAAAATGAGAGGATGGCGGACCTGGGCACGACGATCGCGCCATGCCCGCCCCTCAACCCGGAACGAGTTGCCGCCATGGACCTGAATGCCGTCGAGATGTTCGTCACCGTGGTGCAGGCCGGCAGCCTGTCCGCCGCCTCGGCCCGCACCGGCGTGCCGCTGCCCACCCTGAGCCGCCGCATCAAGCAGTTGGAGAGCGAGCTCGCGGTGCAGTTGCTGGAGCGCTCGGTGCGCGGCACGCGGCTGACCGATGCCGGCCTGCGCCTCTACGAGCACGCCAGCCGCGGCATCGAGGCGCTGGTCGAGGCGCGCGAGGCGGTGGTCGGCGCCCAGCACGAGCTGAAAGGCTTCCTGCGCCTCTCGCTGCCGCCTTCCTTCGATATCTGGTGGGACCTGCTCGGCGCGTTCCAGGCGCGTTATCCGGGGATCCGCCTGTTCGTGTACACCACCGAGCGGCGCGTCGACCTGATCGTCGACGGCATCGACGTGGCGCTGCGGGTGGGCGCCATCGAGCACGAGTCGATGGTAGCGCGCAAGGTGGTGGCCTACCGGCATCGCCTGGTGGCCAGCCCCGCGCTACTGGCGCGCCTGGGCACGCCCTCGACGCCCGAGGACCTGCACGCGCTGCCCTGCGCGACCTGGGGGCTCGGCGCCTATGCCCAGCCGGTATGGCGCCTGGGCGGGGTGGAGTTCCTGCCGCGCCCGGTGCTGTCGACCAACGACTACGCGCAGCTTCGCAAGCGCGCGCTCGACGGCCAGGTGCTGACCGAGCTGCCGCCCTTCCTGGTTGCCGAGGACCTGCGCGAGGGGCGCCTGAGCGCGGTGCTCGAGGACCATCCGCTGCCGTACCAGGAGCTGAACCTGCTCTACCCCTCGCACCGGCATCCGTCCTCGATCGTCAAGGCCTACCTGGACTTTTGCCGGGAATACTGGATCGCGAAGCCGGACGCGGCGGCGTGGTGAGGCACGAGACCAGGCCATGAAAGCGGAACGGGCCTGCACCGCGCGGACCCAGCCCCGTTCCGTTCTGCCGGATTCACTTGGTTAGCGCGCGGATCCGCCATGCCGAATGGACTAATGTCCTTCTCGACGGCAATATCACGCCAACGGGGCAATACCTTGCTGCATCATCGATCGAACCTGGCCATGATAAATATTCGCAATCTGCCTGCCATCGCGGCGCTCCTCATCGGCACTCTTTTCCTGACATCCTGCACGACGCCGCCGAGCAAGGACAACCCGCCTGACACCATCGCCTCCTCCAGGGCGGGCCTTTCCTGCCGCATGGTCAAACCTGCCTATCCCAAGGCGCTGGCAAAAGCGGGCGGCCATGGAATTGCCTATCTTTACTTCGAAGTCAGTCCGACCGGATCGATTGAAAACATCACAGTGAGGAAGTCGAGCGGTTCCGCCGAGCTCGATCACTCCGCGACAGTCGCATTACGCGCCAGTCATTGCGAACCGTATATTGAAAATGGAAAACCGATACGGGTTTCCGTCACCCAACCGTACAACTTTTCATTGACGCAATACCCACCCGGCACATATAGCGAGGCATCCAAGGCGGCGATCGAACTTCTTCGAAACCAGCCGGCCGAGCAAGAGAGTATCGGCCGCTCCTATCGGGTCGCCATTCCCCTGTGCGATGTCCGGCGGACGCCCAATCAGAACGCACCTGTACTGAAAACCTACCCACAGGGGACGACGGTTACCGTATTCCAGCGGCAACATGAATTCGCGCGGATTTCGCCGGATGGCCAGCCGCCGGAGTGGGTCGTCTTTTCACTGCTTCAACCGTGAGCGGTGCCGCTCGTCGCGCAGCTGCAAAACGCGCCGAGCCGGGCATCACCATCGCGACACCCGGCACGACCCAGGCGAGCCGCCACCTCAGCCCTCCACGGCCGCGCGTATCGGCGTCTCGCCGCGCGCCAGCACCGGCACCAGCGCCTGCCCGGTATGGCTGGCCGCCACGCGCGCCAGCGCTTCCGGCGCCGCCGCCGCCACGATCGCGCCGCCGCCCGTGCCGCCTTCCGGCCCGAGGTCGATGATCCAGTCGGCCTCGGCGATCACGTCGAGGTCGTGCTCGATCACCACCACGCTGTGCCCGCCGTCCACCAGCCGGTGCAGCACGCGGATCAGCTTGGCCACGTCGGCCATGTGCAGGCCGACGGTGGGCTCGTCGAGCACGTAGAGCGTGTGCGGCGCCTTCTGCCCGCGCCGGGTGATGTCGTCGCGCACCTTGCTCAGCTCGGTGACCAGCTTGATGCGCTGCGCCTCGCCGCCCGACAGCGTCGGCGAGGGCTGGCCCAGCGTCAGGTAGCCGAGCCCGACGTCCTTCATCAGCTGCAGCGGATGGGCGATGTTCGAGATCGGCGCGAAGAACTCCACCGCCTCGTCGATCTCCATGGTCAGCACCTCGCCGATGTTGCGCCCGCGCCAGCTGACGGCCAGCGTCTCGGGATTGAAGCGCTGCCCATGGCACACGTCGCAGGGCACCTTCACGTCGGGCAGGAAGCTCATGCCGATGGTGCGCACGCCCTGCCCCTCGCAGGCCGGGCAACGCCCGTCGCCGGTGTTGAAGGAAAAGCGCGAGGCGGTGTAGCCGCGCGCGCGGGCCTCCAGCGTGTCGGCGAACAGCTTGCGGATGGTGTCCCACACGCCGATGTAGGTGGCCGGGCAGGAACGCGGCGTCTTGCCGATCGGCGTCTGGTCGACCTCCAGCACGCGGTCGATCGACTCCCAGCCGGTGATCGACTCGCAGCCCTGCCACGCATGCGTGACGTTCAGCGAGGGCCGCGGCGCGCGGCGCGCCAGCACGCTGCCGCGCTGGCTGGCCGGCGCCGCGTCCTGGCCGGCGGCCTTGCG
>NZ_VWWK01000022.1:0-70275 GCF_011753035.1 Burkholderia sp. Ax-1720
AGCGCCTGCGCGGCACCGCCGAGGCGGCCCAGGCGCGCGCCGCCGAGGCGCAGGGCGACCTGGGCCGCGCGCGCAGCCTGTTCGAGGATGCCCTGGTTGGCAGTCCGGACGATCCCTGGCTGCGCCTGGACCTGGCGCGCATCTACGTGCGCCAGGGCGCGGTGGCCTCGGCGCGCAGCATGATGGACGGCCTGCTCGCCGCGCATCCCGACATGCCCGACGCGCTCTACGCGGGCGCGCTGCTGGCCGAGCAGACCCACGATTACGGCGACGGCCTGCGCATGCTGGATCGCGTCGCGCCAGCCCGGCGCACCGCCGCGATGGGCGAGCTGCAGCGCCGCCTGTGGCTGGCCCAGCAATCGGCGCTGGCCGGGCAGATGGCCCAACGCGGCCAGAATGCCCAGGCGCTGGCGATGCTGCGCGCGGCCGAGCCGATGGCGCAGGCGGACCCGGCGATGATGGGCCAACTGGCCGGCGGCTACCTGGCGGCCGGCGATCCGGCGCACGCCATGCAACTGGTGCAGGGCGCGATGGCGGCCGCGCCGGCCGACCTCGGCCTGCGCCTGCAATACGCCAACCTGCTGCTGGCCAATCACCAGGACGGCCTGCTCGGCGACGAGATGCGCCGCCTGCAGGCCACGCCGATGAGCGCCGCGCAGCACGCCGAGTTCGATCGCATCAACCTCGCCATCGTGGTGCGCCGCGCCGACCTGGTGCGCCAGGGCGGCGACCTGGCCGGCGCCTACGCGGTGATGGCGCCCTGGCTCGCGGCGATGCCCGAGGACCCCGACCTGCAGGGCGCGCTGGCGCGGCTCTATACCTCGGCGGGCGACCCGGCCAATGCGCTGACCTGTTATCGCATCGCGCTCAGGCGCAACCCCGGCGATGCCGGCCTGAGGCTGGCCGCGCTCTACGCGGCCTCGGGCGCGCGCGCCTGGAGCGAGGCCGAGCAGCTCGCGCAGGCCGCCCTCGCCGCCGCGCCCGACGATCCCGTCACGCTGGCCGCGGTGGGCCGCATGTACCGCGCCGAAGGCAAGCTGCCGCTGGCCGCGCAATACCTGAAGCGCTCGCTGGTGGCGAGCTCGACGCCGGTCGGCGCGCGCGCGGCGACCGTCACGCTGCCGGGCGGGCTGCCCGTGCCGCGCGGCTGGGAGGCGCTGAGCCGGCCGATCGGCGCGAATCCGCTGCCCGGCACCAATCCGTTCGAGGGCAAGACCGCCGTCGACGTGGCACGCGACCCCGATGCGCCCAGCGGCAGCGCCGTGAATTTCTTCGCGCCGGCCGGCCCGGCGCTTCCCTCCTCGTTCAATCCTTCGTCATCCGTTCCGACCGTGCCTGCCTACCTGCCCCCGGCGCAACCCGCGCCCTACGTCGCGCCCGCCCCGGCGCCGCGCCCGCGCGCGAGCGTCGATACGGGCAGCGGTTATGGTCCCGACGGTTATGGCGGCGGCGAATCGGGCGGCCCGGCGCGGCCGCTGCAGCCCTATGCGCAGTACGCGCCCGAGGCACCGAACGCGGCGGCGGCGCCGGCTTATGCACAGGCAGGGTATGCGCAGCAGGGCTATGCATCGCAGCCGTATGCGCCGCAACCGGCTTATGCACAGCCGCAGGGCTATTCGCAGCAAGCCTATGCGCAGCCGCAGGGCTATCCGCAGCAAGGCTATGCGCCGCAGCCGTATCCGCAGCAGGGATATGCCCCGCAGGGCTACGCGCAGCAGCAGCCGTATCCGCAGCAAGCCGGCTACGCGCCTCAGGCTTATCCGCAGCAGGGCTACGCGCCGCAAGGCTATGCCCAGCAGCAGCAGGGCTATGCACCGCCGGCCCCGGCCTACACGCAGCAGCCCTACGGCACCACGCCCTGGCCGATGTCGCCGGCCGCGCAGGCGGCTTCGTCCGGTTATGCGCCGGGTTATGACGCCCCGGCCGCGCCGGCCCGCCCGCAGCCGGCACGACGCGGCACCGCGCGCAAGAACACCACGCGCGCCGCCGCGCAACCGGTCTACGCACAGCAGCAGCCCTATTACGGCCAGGCCCCGTATCCGCAGCAGCAAGCCTATGCGTCGCAGCCCTATGCACCGGGCGCCTATCCGCCACCGGCCTACCAGCCGCAGCCCTATACGCCGCAGCCGCCCTATCCGCAGCAGCAGGCAGGCGCCTACGCGGCACCCGCCTACATCCCGCCGCCACCCGCCGGCTACGCGCAGCCCTACGCGGCGGCGGCCGTGGCCGCGAACGGCGCGGGCGGCGTGCCGCCGGCCGCAGCCAACCCGCAGACGCTCGGCGTGGCCGACGAACTCGCGGCGATCAACCGCGACGAGGCCAGCACCGTGTCGAGCGGCCTGGTGTTCCGCAATCGCGCCGGCGAGGAAGGCCTGTCGAGCCTGACCGACATCGAGGCGCCGATCGAAGGCCGCATCAAGGCCGGCAATGGCCACGTGGTGGTGACGGCGACGCCCGTCACGCTCGACGCCGGCTCGGCCACCAACGACGTGCAGACCCACGCGCGCTTCGGCGCGGGCCTGGCCAACAACCTCGCACGCAGCGGCACCAGCTTCGGCTCGCAGACCGATACCGGCGTGGGCCTGTCGATCGGCTACGAGACGCCTTCGCTGAAGGCCAGCGTGGGCACCACGCCGGTCGGCTTCCGCTACCAGAACGTGATCGGCGATCTGCGCTACACCGGCCAGGCCAGCGACAAGGTCTCGTATTCGCTGGCGGTCACGCGCCAGGCGGTGACCGACAGCCTGGCCTCCTATGCCGGCGCGCACGACCTGAGCACGGGCCTGGACTGGGGCGGGGTGGTGAAGAGCGGCGCGCGCTCGGCGCTGGCCTGGGACGACGGCACCAACGGCCTCTACGTGAACGGCGAGCTGATGTACTACAACGGCCACCACGTGCGCAGCAACATCGAGGGCAAGGTGGGCGGCGGCTTCTACACGCGACTCTACAAGGACGCGCAGCAGACGCTGACGGCCGGCATCAACGGCACCTGGATGAGCTTCGCGCGCAACCAGTCGTACTTCACCTACGGCCAGGGCGGCTACTTCAGCCCGCAGCAGTACGTGATCCTGAATATCCCGCTCGAATACGCGGGCCGCAACGGGCCCTTCTCCTACGACGTGAAGGGCTCGATCGGCATGCAGCACTATCGCCAGAACTCGGTGCCCTACTTCCCGCTCGACGCGGGCCTGCAGGGCAGCGCGGCGGCCAACATGAACGCGGCGGTGGCCAATTCGACCACCTCCCTGGTGCTCGACCAGAACGCGATCTACCCGGGCCAGAGCAAGACCGGCGTGGCCTACTCGCTGTTCGCCAGCGGCGAGTACCAGCTCGCCCCGCAGCTCGCGGTGGGCGCGATGGCCTCCTACGGCAACGCCTACCAGTATCGCGAGTGGCTGGGGGCCGTCTACCTGCGCTACAGCTTCACCTCGCAGACGGGCACGCCGAGCTTCCCGCCCAGGACGCTCAAGTCGCCCTTCCTGGCCGACCTGCAATAAGGCGCGCGGCGGCGCTCAGGGCGCGCGCCGCGCCGGCTCCTGGTAGCCGACGTGGGCGCGCTGCGCCTCGGCCATCGGCGCGATGCGCTCGCGCAGCATCGCGTGCAGGTAGCGCACCGCGGGCGAGAACTGCCGGCGATGCGGGCAGACCAGGTTGAGCGGCGCGGGTTCGCCAGGCTGGTTCGGCACCAGCACCTCCAGGCGGCCGGCCCGCACGTCGTGATGCACGTCGAGCCAGGACTTGTAGGCCACGCCGAAGCCGTCGACGGCCCAGCGGCGCGCCAGGTCGGCGTCGTCGCAATGCAGGCCGCCGCCCACCGCCACCAGCCGCCGCCCCTCGCCCTCCGGAAACACCCAGCGGTCGTAGACGCGCCCGCCGCGCACGAACAGCAGGCAGCGATGCGCGCCCAGCTCGTCGAGCGAGGCGGGCCGGCCATGTCGCGCGAGATAGTCGGGCGAGGCCACCAGCACGCGCCGGTTGTGCTCGGCCAGCGGCAGCGCGACGAAGCTGCCGTGCTCGGCCACGCCGTAGCGCAGCGCCACGTCGACAGGATCGCGGAACACGTCGGCCAGCTCGTCCGACAGCGACAGCTTCAGCACCAGCCCCGGATGCGCCTCGCGAAACTCGCCGAGCCAGCGCGGCAGCACGTTGCGCCCGAGGTCGGACGGCGCCGAGATGCGCAGGCTGCCGCGCAGCACCTGGCGCTCGCCGTGCAGGCGGTCGCGGCCCTCGCTGAGCGTGGCGAGCACCTCCTGCGCATAGGGCAGGTACTGCTCGCCCTCGGCGCTCAGCTTCAGGCTGCGCGTCGAGCGCGCGAACAGGCGGATGTCGAGTTCGCGCTCGAGCCGCTGGATCGCCGCGCTGACCTGCCCCGGCAGCAGCCCGGCCTCGCGCGCCGCGTTCGAGAAGCTGCCCAGCGCCGCGGTGCGCACGAACAGGCCAAGGTCGTCGATCCGGATCATTTTCATTGCCACAGTGAAAGTGCTGCCCGATTTTCCCCGTTTTTGAGGAAAGCGGCACGACGGACAATGCGTTCCGTCTTGCTTCCCCGCTTCATGCATCCCTCGATTTCGACCCGGAGAATCCTCGTGCCAGCCATGCCTTCGACCTTCCCCCGCCTGCGCCACGGCCTGGGCGCCCTCGCATTCGCCTGCGCGACCGCGTTCGGCGCGCTGCCGGCCGCGGCGCTTGCGGCGACTCCCGCGGCACCGGCCGCCGCCTCGCTGGCCGTCGAGCGCAGCTACGGCGCGCTCGAGACGGTCGCCACCGTCCACGACGCGATGCCGACCGGCGTGACCGTCACCGAGACCGGCCGCATCTTCGTCAACTACCCGCGCTGGGGCGACGAGGTGCCGTTCACGGTCGGTGAGCTGAAGGACGGCAAGGTCGTGCCCTACCCCGACGCCGAGATCAATCGCGCCGATCCGCATCGCCCCGCCGACAGCTTCCTCAGCGTGCAGAGCGTGGTGGCCGACGGCCAGGGCAAGCTCTGGGTGCTCGACACGGCCGCGCCGAATTTCGCCAACCCGCTGGCCGGCGGCGCGAAGCTGGTCGCGATCGACCTGAAGACCAATCGCATCGCGAAGACCATCGTGTTCCCGGCCGAGGTGATGCGCGCGCGCACCTACGTGAACGACGTGCGCTTCGACTTCCGCGTCGGCCGTGCGGGGGTGGCCTATGTGACGGATTCCTCGTTGAGCGGCACGGGCGGCATCATCGTGGTCGATCTCGCCAGCGGCAGCGCGCTGCGCCGTCTCACGGGCGACCCTTCGACCTCGGCCGATCCGACATTCTCGCCGGTGTTCGACGGCGAGACCATAAAGCTGCGCCAGGCCGACGGCAGCAGCACGCCGCTGGCGATCGCCTCGGACGGCATCGCCCTGTCGCCCGACGGCAAGACGCTCTACTACTGCGCGCTGTCGAGCCGGCGCCTGTACGCGGTGCCCACTGCGCTGCTGCGCGATCCCGCGACGAGCGAGGCGCAGGTCGCGGCGGCGGTGGTCGATCTCGGGGAAAAGGGTGCCTCGGACGGGCTGGCCGTCGATGCGAACGGTGTGATCTACGCGGGCGACTACGAGCACGATTCGATCCGCAAGCTCGCGCCCGGCGGCGAGTGGACCACCATCGTGCACGACCCGCGCGTGCTGTGGCCCGACACGCTGTCGGTCGGCCCGGACGGCTACCTGTACTTCACGGCCAACCAGCTGGCGCGGCAGCCCGGCTTCCATGGCGGCCAGGACCAGCGGCAGAAGCCCTACGTGCTGTTGCGCACGCGCATCGGCGCGGGGCCGGCGCCGACGCGCTGAAGCCCGCGCGAGGGGCGCGCCGCGGCCGGCGCGCCCCTTGTCTCACATCGGCGGGGCCGGATGATGCTCGGGATGCCGGCGCATGTCGACCACCGCCCAGTGATGCACGGCCAGCCCGCAGATCGCCAGCAGCGCGCCGACCCAGCCCGTCGAGGACCAGCCCATGCCGGCGTCGATGGCGAGGCCGCCGAGCCAGGCGCCCAGCGCGTTGGCGATATTGAAGGCCGAATGGTTGAGCGCGGCGGCCAGCGTCTGCGCGTCGCCGGCCACGTCCATCAGGCGCGTCTGCAGGATCGCGCCGAGCGCCATCACGGTGCCCACCAGCAGCACGTTGATCGAGCCCGCCACCGCGTAGTGCGCGGTGAACCAGAACGCGCCGGTGACCAGCACGGTCCAGACCAGCACGTAGCGCGCGGTGCGATCGAGCGCGCGATCGGCGAAGCGCGCGCCGAGCAGGTTGCCGGCCACGGTGCCGATCCCGAACAGCGCCAGCACGATCGGCACGGCGGCCACCGGCAGGTGGGCGAGCTCGGTCATGGTGGGCTTGACGTAGCTGAACACCGAGAACAGCCCGCCGAAGCCGATCGCGCCGGTGGCGAGCGTGAGCAGCACCTGCTTGCGCCGCAGCGCGCCCAGCTCGCGCAGCGGGTTGGCGGCCGCGTCGCCGGGCATGAAGGGCACCCAGCAGCGCACCAGCACGGCGGTCAGCGCGCCGATCGCGCCGACGATCGCGAAGGCTGCGCGCCAGCCCAGCCATTCGCCGATCGCCGCCACCAACGGCACGCCGAGCAGGGTCGCGATGGTCAGCCCGAGGAACACGCTGGCCACCGCCTGCGCGCGCTTCTCGCGCGGCACCAGCCCGGCCGCCACCAGCGCCGCGACGCCGAAATAGGTGCCGTGCGGCAGCCCGCTCAGGAAGCGCGCCGCGGCCACGCCGGCGAAACCCGGCACGATCGCGCTGGCGAGATTGCCGAGCGCGAAGAACAGCATCAGCGCGATCAGCAGCGAGCGGCGCGGCCAGCGCGCGCCGAGCACGGCGAACACCGGCGCGCCGATCACCACGCCGAGCGCGTAGATGCTGATCAGGTAGCCGGCGCTCGGGATCGACACGCCCAGGTCGCTGGCCGCGTTGGGCAGCAGGCCCATGATCACGAATTCGCCGGTACCGATACCAAAACCGCCCACGCCGAGCGCGAACAGGGCGCGACGCGTGTGCCGCGGGGAAAGCTCGGCGGAAACGGAAATGACGTCGCCGGCGACGTCGGAACTGCCAGACATAGGGAATCCAGGACTGAAACTCGGGGTTGAAGAAGGACGCGCGGGCGGGACGGACACGCCGGGGCGCAGCGATGCGCGAGGTCGGCACTGTACACGAGGCGGGTGAGATCCGCGTGTCAGGCGGCCGGGCTCGAAGGGAGGACACGCATCAGGTGCCGGGGCTCGCGGCGGCTGCACCTTGCCGGTGCAGCGACGGCGGCAGTGCGCTCCCGACGTTTGGTCATCGAGCGTCACACTCTGCCAGCGGCGTGGCGGGGAAGGAAATGCTTTTTATCGATGGATCAATCTGTGGGATCGATCAATCGATGCAAGGCAGGCCGCCCCAAAGGCGGCCCGCGCTCCGGCTCAGCTCAACACCACCGGCTCGCCTTGCGGCGGCTGCTCGGCCATGATGCCGGCCACCGCCCGGCCCGCCGCCGACCCGGCCTCGCGCAGCCCGACCATGGCGCCGGCATGGTCCTGCAGCGAGGCGTACTGGCTCATCTTGCGCTTGCACTCGATGCGCTCGACATGCAGGTCGAAGCCGACGATGTGCTTGAGCATGGTATCGACATGATCGGGCGGCGCCTGCTCGACCGACCAGGGCTGCGCGCGCCCGGCTTCCTGCAGCTCGGTCATGCGCGTGATCACGTCGAGCACGCGCTCGCGATCCTCGTAGAACTCGAGCCGGCCATAGGCATGCACGGCCAGGTAGTTCCAGGTCGGCACCACGCGCCCGGTGGTGGCCGCGCTGGGATACCAGCTCGGCGAGATGTAGCTGTGCGGCCCGAGGAACACCGCCAGCGCCTGGCTGCTACCGGTATGGCGCCGCCATTGCGCGTTGTTGCGCGATACGTGTCCGCGCAGCGTGCCGTGCCCGGTCGGGCCGGGCGCGAGGAACAGCGGCACGTGGTTGGCATCGATGCCGTCGGCCTCGACGGTCACCAGGGTCGCGAGCCCGACTTCGCGGATCGTCGCGTGGATGGTGTCGAGATTGCGTTCTTCGAAAAGCGGAGGGAGGTACATGGCGATTCCATGGCAAACCGTTCTCGGAAAGCGGCGCGCGCCAGGCGGGCGCGCGCCGCGCTTCAGGTGCGATGCGATGACCGCCGCCTCAGGCGGCGGCGAGCCCCGGGTAGAACGCCAGGCCGTCGTAGACGCCGATCCGGTAGCTCACGCTGCTCTCGCCCTTCGGCGTCTCGGAAGCCTGGTGGATCAGCGTGCGGTTGTCCCACACCAGCATGTCGCCATGGCTCCAGAAGTGCTCGTGGATATGTTCCGGCTGCTCCACGAAGGCGAACAACTGCTCCAGCGCGTCGCGGCCTTCCTCGTGCGACATGCCCTCGAGCCCGGTGGTGAAACCGCGGCTGACGTAGAGCGCCTTCGCGCCCGTCACCGGATGCGTGATGACGGCCGGGTGGCGCACCGGCGGGGCGAGCCTGGACTTCTCCTCCAGGATGTCGATCACGGCGCGGTCGATGTCCTCGGCCTGGATCTTGTAGCGCCACTTGCCCTCGTGGATCGCGTCGCGTGCGTCGACCAGCGAACGCAGATGCGCCGGCAGCGCCTCGTAGACGCGCACCATGTCGATGTACTTGGTCGCGCGGATGCCCTTGGCCAGCACCTGCGGCAGCAGCGTGGTCAGCGGCAGCGGATCGGTCAGGAACTGGCAGTCGGTGTGCCAGTAGCGGCCGGTGCCGGCCACGCCGACCTTCTTGCCGTCCTCGGGCACGTTCGAGGACACGAAGATTTCCGGAAACTCGGGATGATGGTAGTTGCTCTGCAGGTAGACCTGCGGACGGCCGAGCGCGCGCGTGAAATCGACGTATTGCTGCTTGTCGAGATGCTGGCCGCGCAGGATCACGAGCTTGTGGCGATAGACGAGCTCGCGCAGGGTCTGGATGTCCTGGGCCGAAGGGGCGACGCCGTTGAAATCGTCGACCACGGCGCCGATTCGCTGCTCGGCGGGATGCTGGATTTGCATGAGGGGATGGATCTCGTGAAAGGGATCAGAGGGAATGGCTGCCGTCGCTCAACTGCTGCGCCGTCATCGGCGCGCGGAACGAGGCGAGGATCGAGCGCTTGCCCGAGAACACGCGCCGCCCGTGCGAGGCCAGCATGTTGTCGATGTAGACGATGTCCGAGGGCTGCCACTCCACCGCGAACTCCTGCTCCTCGTAGGCGCGCAGCACGGTGCGGATGTCCTCGTCGTCGAACGGCTTCCCGTCGCCGAAGTGCGAGTTCTGCCACATCTCGTCCTCGTCGCTGGGGTCGGCCGCGTCGGGGAAGGCGCGCTTGAGCACGTCGCGCCAGTAGACGGGATGCCAGAGCGCCAGCGTATTGAAGAACACCTCGTCGCCCGTCAGCGGATGGCGCCGGATCGCCGGCGTGTGCTGGCGCAGCTGCAGGTGATCGTCGGCCAGCCAGGTCGCGCGGATGCCGCGCTCGGCGCAGAACGCCTCGATCTCGCCATGATCGGTGGTGCCGAAGGTCTGCTCGATCGACTTCACCGGGCCACGCGGCGAGATATTGCGCGTGTACTGCACGCCGGTTTCGGCGAGCCGCGTGCGCAGCGCCGCGGGCAGGCTCTTCAGCAGGCGGCGCGCGTCGCAGATGGTGGTCTGGCCGCGATCCTCGGGCTGCTGCTCGCAGAAGAACAGCACGCGCATCGGCCAGTAGCCGCCGTAGGACATCTCGTTGTGCGAGGCGAGGCTGGCCTCGGGCGGCAGGTCGGTCGAGGTGAACACTTCCTCGGCCACGATGCGGCGCGGCCCGATGCCGCCCTTGTAGTCGATCGCCTTCGGCTCCAGCACGCGGGACACCTCGCTGAACGAATCGCGGTCGCATTGCAGGCCGCGGATCAGCACGGCGCCGTATTTCAGCAGGTTCTCGCGCAGGAAATCGCGATGCTGCCGCGCCCAGTCGGCAGGTGTTCCCGTGCCGGCCTCGGCCCGCACCATCATCATGAAATCGTGCTCGGGGCGCAGGATCTCCGTCTCGAGCGCGGCCGCCGACGCGGCGGCATCGCTTGCATGGGTCAACATATTTGCAGTCCTGATTGATAGGCTTCGCATCGCCGCCCTCGGCAAGGCGAGTCGCGAACGTGGAAGCGCGGGGAAAAGTGTCGGCGCTCAGTCGCGCGCGACGGCGAAGGTCACGTTGCCGTAGAACGACTTGTCGTCGACCTGGGAAAAGGAAAAATCGCAATCGAAGAAAATCAAGCCCATTTTCGACGAAATCTTCCGAATCCGGAATTGACCGAAGAAACCGGCGCCATCGATCGCCTTGCGGAATTTGGTGGACAACGACACGATAAACATATTGGCCAGTTGATTCGGGCCGAAATCCTCGAAGGCGAAATCTCCGACATCCGCCCAGAACGGATGCGAATCGCGCCGATTGAGAAAATCGGCAAATGTCACATAGGCGATCTGGTTCAGGCAGATATTCGCCTCGACCGCGTTGAAATGGCCGGTGGAATCGATATAGAACGATTCGCCGATCGAGAACTTCCCGCTCGTCGTGATGCTGCCCAGGGTCTTGTGGGACCAGGCCTGCTTCAGATACCGGCAATCCGGAAAATAGACCGACAACACTGAATCCATCAAGGAAAGCGGAATCAGCTGCAAATACTCATCAGCCACACCTGGAATACCGATTTCGCTTTCCTGCGAAATCGTCGTGCTCGACATGGGTACCTCCTTATCGGGATGAACGACGGATAGTTTCATATGCAACTGTTCCGAAGTTTAATCGTCGTTGATTTTGTTAGCGGATCCCGGATATGAAAAACCGCATAAAATTATGAACGACATCCCATTGTCGTCGAATCCTGTTACGCACAATTCCCAGGCAGTCCCGGATGTGACTCGCGGTACACAAATGAAAAAAGCGGCGCGAAATTCGCGCCGCCCGGATTGGCTCGTCACCGAAAAGACCTACAGCTTCACCACGTCGAGCAGCACCTTCCTGCCGTCGCGATAGGTGAACATCGAGATCGCGCCGTGCCTGAGATCGCCCTGCGCGGTGAAGCTGGTCTCGCCGATCACGCCGTGATAGTCGGTGGCCGGCATCGCCGCCAGCACCTTGGCGGGATCGGTCGAGTTGGCGCGCTTCATGGCGGCGACGATGATCTGCACGGCGTCATATGAGAACGGTGCATACACCTGCATCGGCTGGTGATAGCGCGCCTCGTACTTGCGCGCGAACTCGGCGCCGCCCGGCATCTTCTCCAGCGCCATGCCGGCCACCGAGCAGACGATATTGTCGGCCGCCGGCCCGGCCAGCTTGATCACGTCGGTCGAGCACACGCCGTCGCCGCTCAGGATCTTGCCGCGCAGGCCGAGCTGGCGAGCCTGGCGCGTGAACGGCCCGCCCGTCGCGTCCATCCCGCCGTACATCACGGCATCGGGATTCTCGCCCTTGATGCGGGTGAGGATCGCGCGGAAGTCGACGGCCTTGTCGTTGGTCGCGTCGCGCGAGAGCACCTTGATGCCGGCCGCCTGCGCGGCCTTCGCGAACGAATCGGCGAGGCCCTGGCCGTAGGCGGTCGCGTCGTCGACGATCGCCACCGTCTTCACGCCCATTGCCCTGGCCGCGTAGCTGGCGATCGCCGGCCCCTGCTGCGCGTCGGTGGCCACCACCCGGTAGGTGGTGCTGAAACCCTGCTGCGTGTAGCTGGGATTGGTGGCGGCCTGCGAGATCTGCACCACGCCGGCTTCCTTGTAGATGCGCGAGGCAGGGATCGAAGTGCCCGAGTTCAGGTGGCCGACCACGCCGACCACCTTGTCGTCGGCGAGCTTCTGCGCGACCTGGGTGGCGGTGCGCGGATCGCCCGCGTCGTCCTGCGCATCGAGCTGCAGCGTCACGCGCCGGCCCGCGATGATGAGGCCGCTCGCGTTGATCTCGTCGATCGCGAGCCGCGCGCCGTTCTCGCTGTCCTTGCCGAGGTGGGCCATGCCGCCCGTGAGCGGCGCGACGTGGCCGATCCTCGCCACGTCGTCGGCCTGGGCGGCGCCGGCCGCGCACGACAGGGCCGCGACGGCCAGGGTGGTTCTCAGGTATGGCATCTTGCTGTCTCCCATCGGGCTGGTCATTGTCGGGTGATCGCTTCGGCGCGCGCCGCCGGCGCCGTCCAGTTCGCGGCATGGCGCTCGCGCACGACGTCGCCGGCCTGTATCGATGCCGTCGCGTGGCCATACAGATCCTTCGGATCGCGCAGGGCCGGCACCAGCTCGAGATCGGTGCCGATGCCGCGCTCGCGCGTGGCCGCGTGCAGGTAGCGCAGCGCCGAGAAATCCTCCAGCGCGAAGCCGACCGAATCGAACACCGTCACCTGCGCCTCGGACTCGCGCCCCTTCTGCTCGCCGGACACGATGCGATGGAACTCGATCACCGGAAAGTCGGCCTCGAGCCGCTGGATGTCGCCTTCGATGCGCGTCTGCGGCTCGTACTCGACCACCACGCGCGCGCGGCGCAGCAGCTCGGGATCGAGCTCGGTCTTGCCGGGGCAATCGCCGCCGACCGCGTTGACGTGCATGCCGGCCTCGATCATGTCGGCGCTCAGGATGGTGGCGTTGGTCTTGTCGGCGGTCACGGTGGTGACGATGTCGGCGCCGCGCACGGCCTCGGCGGTCGAGCCGCAGCGCACGATGCGCAGGCGCCGGAACGGCGCGAGGTTCGCGACCAGCTTGTCGGTGGCGGCCGCGTCGACATCGAACACGCGCAGCTCCTCGATGCCGAGCAGCTCGTGGAAGGCGATCGCCTGGAATTCGGCCTGCGCGCCGTTGCCGACCAGCGCCATCGACACCGAATCGGGCCGCGCCAGGAAGCGCGCGAACAGCGCCGAGGTGGCGGCGGTGCGCACCGCCGTGGTCAGCGTCATCTCGCTCAACAGCAGCGGATAACCGGTGGCGACCTCGGCCAGCACGCCGAAGGCCATCACGGTCGGCAGCTCGGCACGCGTGTTCCCCGGATGGCCGTTCACGTACTTGAACGAGTAGTAGCGCGCGTCGGCGGTCGGCATCAGCTCGATCACGCCCTCGCTCGAATGGCTGGCGAGCCGCGCGGTCTTCTCGAAGCTGTGCCAGCGGCGGTAGTCCTGCTCGATATAGCTGGCCATCGAGCCCAGCACGCGCGCGATGCCCGCGTCCTGGATCAGTGCTGCAACATCGGCGACGTCGAGATATCGCGTCATGGTTCCTGCTCCTCCTGGTTGGCGGCTGCCGGGGCGCGCCCGCGCGAGCGGCGCGCGCTTCATGGGGCGGGCCCGCGTTCCGGGCCCGGGGCGCGTCAGGCGCGCGCCTCGAAACCCAGCAGCACGTTGACGGCGTTGATGCCGATTTCGTCGACCATGTAGCCGCCTTCCATCACGAACAGGGTCGGGATGCCGAGGCGCGCGATGATCCCGCCCACGCGCGGATAGTCGGCGCTGCGCAGGCGGAAATGGCTGATCGGGTCGTGTTCGAAGGTGTCCACGCCGAGCGACACCACCAGCAGCTCGGGCGCGTGCCGCGCGATTCGCTCGCCGGCCTGTTGCAGCGCCGTCGCGAAGCCGTCGATGGCGGTGCCCCTGGGCAGCGGCAGGTTCAGGTTGAAGCCCTCGCCGGCGCCGCTGCCGCGCTCGTCGGCGTAGCCCGAGAAGTACGGGAAGGACACCGAAGGATCGCCGTGGATCGAGGCGAACAGCACGTCGTCGCGGGCGTAGAAGATGTCCTGCGTGCCGTTGCCGTGATGGAAATCGATATCGAGGATCGCCACGCGTTTCGCGCCGCGCGTGATGGCGCGTTGCGCGGCGATCGCCGCGTTGTTGAGGTAGCAGTAGCCGCCCATGGTTTCGTGGCCGGCATGATGGCCGGGCGGGCGGCACAGCGCGAAGGCCGAGCGCGCGCCTTCGCCGTCGAGCAGCGTGTCGACGCCGGTCAGCGCGCTGTTCGCGCTGGAGCGGACGGCCTCCCAGGTGCCGGCGTTGATCGGCGAGCCGGCATCGATCGAGAAGAAGCCGAGCTGGCCGTCGATGAAGGCCGGCATGCGCGCCGAGGGCAGACCGCGCACCGGCCACACCAGCGGCAGGGCCTGGCAGTCGCGGCCGGTGGCGAGCCAGTCGCGCCAGGCACGGGACAGGAAATCGACGTAGCGCGCGCTGTGGGCGCCCACGTAGCTCGACGGATCGTAGTCGCGCGGCGCGATCACGTCGCCGAGCGAGGTGGCGTTGACGCGCGCCAGCACCGTCTCGGCGCGCAGGGGTTTCTCGAAGGATTCGGTGATCGCGCCGTCCTTCAGTTCGACGCCGCGGTGCAGGCCGTGGGCGCTGCTGTAGATGGTGAGCATGGAGGCAACCGGGTGAAAAGGCTGCGAAACAGTCTACGCATCCGGCACCGCAATGATTTTGCTTTCGCTTGCGCGGAAGTCTACACTTCTGGAAAAAACGCCTACCTAGCGACTCCCATGAGCACAAATCGCCCAAAAACCGAAATGGATGCCGTCGATCGTTCCATGCTGCGTCTGCTGCAGGACGACGGCGCGCTGTCGAACGCCGCGCTCGGCGAGCAACTCGCGCTGAGCGTCACGCCTTGCTGGCGGCGCCGCAAGCTGCTGGAGGACCAGGGCGTGATTACCGGCTACCAGGCCAATATCGATCGCCGCGCGGTCGGCCTGAACCTGCTGGCCTTCGTGCACGTGCGCTTCCACATTCACTCGGACAATACCGCCGACGATTTCGAGGCGGTGATCCGCAGCCGGCCCGAGGTGCTGTCCTGCCACAAGATCACCGGCGATGCCGACTACCTGCTGCAGGTGGTGGCGGCCGACCTGGACGCCTATGGCGAGTTCGTCGAGCGCGTGCTGCGCCGCCAGGCCGGCATCGCCTCGATCCAGTCGAGCCTGGCGCTGCGCGAGGTGAAGTTCTCGTCGCGGCTGCCGATTCCGGAGGCTTGAAGGGCGCGTCGTCAACCCCGGGCTTCGCGCGAACTCACCCCTTCCTTTCGATCCTGAACCCTTCCATGCCCAGCTCCGCCGCCCAGCCGCGCCCGATCCACGTCGAAACGCTCGACGCCGCCCGCTTCGAACCCTATGGCTGGAAACTCGGCAAGCCGGTGCGCGCGAACGGCGACGCGCCGGCCTTCCTGAGCCCGGCTTCCGATTTCTGGCGCGAGCATCTGTTCGATGCCGGCGCCGGCGGCCAGCCCGAGATCCTGTGGGTGAGCTATCGCAACCGCGAGATGCGGATCGCCTCGCTGGAACTGCATCGCGTGACGCAGCAGGCGATCGTGCCGCTCACCGCTCCCGTGGTGCACGTGGTGGCGCGCTCCGACGCGAGCGGCGCGCCCGATCCGGCCACCCTGCGCGCCTTCGAGATCCCGATCGGCGAAGGCGTCTGCATGGCGCCCGGCACCTGGCACGCCACGCGCGTGCGCGATCGCGAGGCGAGCTGCCTGATGCTGACGCGCGCCTCCACCACGCTCGACCTGATCGCGCATCTGAGCGCCGGGCAGCCGGCCGCCGAAAGCGAGATTCGCGCGATCGAGCCCTTGCTCGTCACGCTGTAGCTGCCGGGCTGACGCCCGGCCACCGGGCGCGACGCCTTACTTCTGGCGACGCGCGAACGACACCGGATACGCGGCGGAACGCGCCGTGATCATCGGGTCGGCCGGCTCGATGCCGGCCGGCAAGGCCGCCGGCAGGAACAGCAGGCGCTTCTGCGCGGCCGCGTTGTCCTCGTCGAGTTTGCTGATGGTGATGGTGCCGAGCTCGACGCGGCGTCGCGTATCGGGCCAGGCGATCGACGGATCGTCGAGCTTGTCGCCGGCCTGCGCGAGCTGCAGCATCAGCCGGAAGCGCAGCGGCCCCTGCTTCACGCGCTCGGCGATCTCCTTCTGCAGGTAGTCCGGCGCGGCCTTCGCCGTCTGCGCGTCGTCCAGGTAATGCGCGCCCGCCACCGGCACGAACTGGTAACGCCCGTAGGTGACCTTGCCCGCCGCATTGGTGAACTTGAAGGTGTTCACGCCGTAATAAGGCAGGCTCGCGTAGCTGACCGGCGCCGGCTTCGGCGCGGTGAGGAAGGCCTTCGCCACCGGGTGATCGGCCAGGTAGGCGTCGAGCGGCGTCGGCTTCGGCGCATCGGGGCCGCTCTTGCCGAGCGCGATCAGCAGGTCGCGGAAATCGTCGGCGGTCGGCGAGGGAAAGCCGTTGAACGAATGCGCGACGATGTCGCTCGCGCTGCCGTCGGGCAGCAGGAACTTGATCGCGAACCCGCGCGGCGACGCCAGCGCGTGATTGTCGGGAATATCGGGAATCCCGGCGAAATTCGAAAAACGCACCACCACCGGCACGCTCGCCTTCTGCAAGTGCGGCGCCTTGCTGATCGCATGCGCGCCGGCCGCCGGCGTGAAGGTCCCCTCCAGCACGATGCCCTTGGCATGCACGGCGCGCGCGCCGGCATGCTTGCCGAACACGCCGTTCAGCGCGTCGACCAACTGGGTGGGCGTCGAACCGGCTTCGCCGGGCGCGGTGGCGGCCGCCGGCGCGGCGGACGAGGCCGGCACCTGCGCGGCGGCCGTGCCGGCCAGCCAGGACAGGGTGGCGGCCAGGCAGGCCGCGCGCAGCAGGGAATTCGGGCGTTTCATGACGGGAGCTCCTTGGGGACCGTTCGATTGGGTGAGGGGTGAAGCCGGGGCCGCTCGGCGAGTCGAGCAGCGGCGCCAGCTTAACGCTTAACACCAATAACGACAACTACAATTGTCATTATTGTCGAAGCGCGGCCTGAACGGCCGTTCTATAATTCGCCGCTTGAGATTCAGGACGCCAGCGTGACGACCAAGAACGACATCCTCAGTGCCCTCCAGCGCGAACCGCTGACGGTGGTGCAGCTTTGCGAGCGCCTGGGCGTCACGCGCAATGCCATCAACGTGCAGTTGAAGCAGCTGGAAGCGGAAGGTCGCGTGCGGCGCCGCAAGGTGCTGCAGACCGGCCTGCCCGGCAAGCCGGCCGCGCTGTTCGAGGCCGCGCCGGGCAGCGAGGACAGCGCCTCGAGCGCCTATCGCGTGTTCCTGCTGGGGCTGCTCGGCGTGCTGGGCGAGCGCCTGTCGGGCAAGGAGCTGGAGAGCCTGATGGAAGAAACCGGCCGGCGGCTGGCGCGCGAGGGCGGCCTCGCGCCGGGCGCCGATTTCGCGGCCGACCTGGCGCGCGCGATGGGCGCGGCCGATTCGCTCGGCGCCAGCACCGAGGCGGTGCCGGTCGAGGACGGCGTGATGGTGCGCAACTACAGTTGCCCGCTGGGCGGCGCGACGCGCAGTGAGCCCTGCGTCTGCAAGGCGCTGGCCGCCTTCTTCTCGGAGGCGACCGGCAACCCGGTGACGGAATGCTGCCTGCGCGAGGATCGGCTGATCTGCCAGTACCTGGTGCAGGTCAAGCCGGAACGCAAGCCGGCCGCGAGGCGCAAGCGCGGCGCCTGAAGCACCTCCGGCACGCGACGGATAAAGCACAGGCCGCTGCCGTTCCGATGGCAGCGGCCTGTTCGTTTTCGGCGCCGGGCGGATCCGCCCCGGGCTGTCTCAGGCGGTATAACCGCCATTCACGTCGATCACCGAGCCGGTGATGTATCCCGCATCCGGGCCGGCCAGGAACACGATCGCGGCGGCCACCTCGTCGAGTTCCGCGATGCGCCGGATCGCATGCGAATCGAGCACGGCGCTCGGCAGCGCATCGCGCGCGCCGGCCGCCATGTCGGTATCCATGATGCCGGCCTGCACCACGTTGACGGTGATCCCGCGCGCGCCCAGATCGCGGGCCGCGCCACGCGTATAACCGACGATCGCGGCCTTGGTGGCGGCATAGTCGGTGGCGCCGGCGAACAGCACGCGCGTGCCCACCCCGGAACCCACCGAGATGATCCGCCCGCCTTCGGGCAGCACCCGCGCGGCCGCGCGGATCACGGCGATCACGCCGGCCGTGTTGACGGCCCATTGGCGGTCCATCGCGGCGTTGTCGATGGCGGGATCGTCGAGCGTCCTGCCCATCACGGCGATCGCCGCGTTGTTGACGACGATGTCGAGCCGGCCCAGCGCGGCGAGCACCTCGCGAACCAGCGGTTCGGCCGAGCCGGTGTCGCCCTGGTCGGCGCGGATCGCGACGGCGCGCACGCCGGTCTCGCGCAGCCGCGCCACCACCGCCTCGGCCTTCTCCTTCGATGCCACGTAGCTGATCGCCACGTCGGCGCCGCGCGCGGCCAGCGCCGCCGCCGTGGCCGCGCCGAGCCCGCGCGAGCCGCCCGTGACGAGCGCCACCTTGCCTTGCAATGTCTTGTCCATGTCTATTTCCTGGTCGAAATGCGCCGGCCGCGACCCATCCCCACGATGGGCGCCGGTCGATACGCAGTGAATGGGTGACTCGACGCTCACCAGGGCAGGCGTTCGTCGAGGAAGAAAAAGCCGCCGCTCGGGCCATCCTCGTCGAGGCTCGCGTAGCGGATCACCGTGATCGCGCCGTCCTCGACGCTCAGGTTCGCGCGCTCGCCCCCCATCCCGGTGCGCAGCCAGCCGGGATGGACGGCGTTGACCTTGATCCGCGTGTCGCGCAGTTCCCCGGCGATCAGGATCGTGAAGGCATTGAGCGCAGCCTTCGAACTGTCGTAGCCGAGCGCGCGGATCGGGTACACCGGCGATGATGGGTCGGACAGGTGCGCGAGCGATCCGCGAATGCTCGACACGTTCACCACGCGGCCGGCATCGGCGCTTCTCAGTAACGGAAGCAGCATCTGGGTGAGGAATACCGGCGCGAAGAAGTTCGCCTCGAAGCTGTCGCGCAGCACGTCGGGCAGGGCCTGGCTCGGCGGCCGCGTGGCCGGCGTGCCGCCGTCGGGGCTGTCGAGCAGCACGGCGGCGTTGTTGATCAGGATGTCGAGCCGGCCATGGGCACGCTCGATCGCCTCGCGCGCGGCCAGGCGGTCCGCCTCGCGCGTGATGTCGAGCCGCAGCGAGGAGGCCGCGAGGCCACGCTCGCGCAGCGTCGCGGCGACGGCTTCGCCCTGGTCCGCATCGCGCGCGCCGACGATCGCGTGGGCGCCGAGTTCGGCCAGGCGCTGGCAGACTTCGAGGCCGAGGCCGCGCGCGCCGCCGGTCACGAGCGCGATCTTGCCGGCCAGCGAGGGCACGGCCTTGATGGTGTCAGTCATGATGGATGCCCCCGCTGCTCAAGCCGCGTCCGCCGCGGGCAGCGGCGCCAGCAGATCGACGCCGCTGAACAGGCCGCCGAGCTCCATCTGGCGGCCGGCGGTCGCGAGCGGGCCGAGCACGATCGGGTGCAGCCCCGCATCGGACACCAGGGAGGCGGCCACGTCCAGGGCGTGGTCATCGTCGCCGGCCACGAACTGCACGCGCCGGTAGCCCGCCGGCACCGGCGCATAGAGCTTGGCGAACGGCAGCGTGTTGAAGGCCTTCACGACGCGCGCCGAAGGCGCGAGCCGCGCGATCAGCTCGCTGCCGGAATCGCCGTGGAGATCGTCGATACGAAAATCGGGCGCATAACTGAGAAAGATGTTGGTCGCGTCGACCAGGACACGTCCCCGCCAATCGATTCCGGCCGCGAGCAGGTCGCGCACGCCGGTCCATGGCAAGGCCAGCACCACCACCTCGCTGTCCAGCGCGTCGCCGAGATCCGCCGCCGCTGGCGGTGCACCCGCCTTGGCCAGGCTCGCGATGGCCGCTTCGCGGCCCCGGCGGTTCGCGACCCGCAACTCATGTCCCGCGGCCGCGAAACGCGCAGCCAGTGTCGCGCCGACCGTCGCGGCGCCGATGATGCCGATTCTCATGCCTGCTCTCCCTGAAGCGCGATCGAACGGCCTGCGCCGGCACGAGGCGTTCATTCGCAAATAAAATACCGATCATTATGATAACGGACGGTACTTTATTTGCGAGACGAGCGTCAAGCGTTTTATACTGATCGTTCTTGAAAATCGAAACAGGGAAGCAGGCGATGGGACGCCGCAGGGAATTCGACGAGGACGAGGCGCTGGAAGCCGCCTTGCTGGTGTTCTGGCAGAAGGGTTACGAGGGTGCCTCGTTCGACGATCTCACGCAGGCCACGGGCGTCGCGCGCCCCGGGCTCTATGCGGCCTTCGGCAACAAGGAGGCGCTGTTCCTCAAGGCGCTCGATCTCTATGAGACGCGCTACCTGGGTTTCATGAGCGCGGCGCTCGACGCGGCCAGCTCGCGCGAGGTGGTCGAGCGGATCCTGCACGGCTGCGCCCGGCTGCATACCATGAGCCATGCCCATGCCGGCTGCCTCGGGCTCAATGGTGCGCTGGCCTGCTCCGACGACGCCGCATCGATCCAGCACGAACTGAACCGGCGCCGCAACGCCTCGCAAGCGGCATTGCGCAAGCGCCTGGAGCGTGCCCAGCGCGAGGGCGACCTGCCCGCGTCGGCCGATTGCGCAACGCTGGCCGCATACGTGGCCGCCGTCACGCAAGGGATGGCGGTGCAGGCCAAGGCCGGCGCATCGCGCAAGACGCTCGAGGCACTGGCCGCGCATGTGCTCGATGGCTGGCCGGGATCGAGCTGAAGCCGGTTCGCGAAGGCCGGCAATCGCGACGCGCCGGCCTTCCCCGTCCTCACTTCCCCTTGTCGTGCTCGGCCAGCCCGATCGCCTTGTAGTCGTAGGTCGGGTAGAACTCGGTGCGATACGCGCCCCAGGCGGTGTCCTCGAGCACGCGGTTCACCTCGCGCACGCGCGAGGCCGGCAGGCGCAGCGTGATCACCTGCCCGATCCCCATCGCCACGTACCAGCTCACGACCTCCACGCCCGGCGGCGGAAACGCCTTGTAGAAACCCTGCTTCGCCAGTTGCGCGTTCAGCTCGCTGAGCGGGCGCGACTGGTCGTGCTTGAGAAAGATGGTCAGCAGGACCGCGTTGTCGGGCGTGGCGACCTGGCTGCCGACGGGCGGCGTGCCCGAGGGCTGGGCATGGCCGACGGCGGGAAGCAGCGCGGCCATGGCGGCGGCGCCGAGGGCAAGCAGACGGATGCGGCGATTCAATCCTGCAATAAACGGCATGTTCTCGCTCCTGGGTCGAAGCGGGCCGCGCGGGATACGCGGCCCGGGCGTCAGCCGGGCGAGCGTACACCCGATCGCTGTCATGAACCTGGCGCGTGGATGCCGGGGCGGTCACCCGCGGCGCGCGGCCGGTGCGGCCCGAACGCGCCGTGCAAGCGCCGTCAGCCCATCAGGTGCCGCAGCAAACCGGCGCTGGCAATGCCGACCAGCACCGTCGGCAGCAGGGACAAGCGCATCGAGGCGAGCAAGGTGATGGCCAGCGCCAGCAGGTCGGCCGGGTCGCGCGCCACGAAGGCGGGCGCGATCACCGAGATCAGCACGCAGCCGGGCACGTTCTCCATCACGGCGCGCAGGCGCGGCCCCGGCGTGCGATCGCGCAGCGCCACGTAGCCGAGGATGCGCGTCAGGTAGGTGGAGGCCGCCATCAGCACGATGGTGAGCAGGGTGGGCCAGTCAAGCATCGCGCGCCTCCATGCGCCAGGCCGCGATCGAGGCGGCCACCAGGCCCGCGCAGGCGCCGGCCGGCACGTACCAGGCCGCGCCCGGCGCCAGCCGGTAGACCACCGCCGCCACCACCAGGCTGACCAGCCAGGGATGGCAGGCGCGCACGCCCTTCCACATGCCGCGCAGCAACACCAGGAAGACGGCCGTGAAGGCCATGTCGAAGCCGTAGCGCTCGACATCGCAGAGCACCGGGCCGAGGCCGGCGCCCAGCGCCGTGAACGACACCCAGGTACCCCACAGGCACAGCGCGATGCCCGCGTAATAGCGCATGCTGACGCGATCCGAGCGGCGCGCGCCGGCATCGGCCAGCGCCATCGCCCAGCTTTCGTCGCACATCAGGAACAGCGCGGCAAGCGCGCGCGGCAGCGGCACGTGGCGCAGCAGCGGCGCCAGCGCCGCGCCCATCAGGATATGGCGCGCGTTGACCAGGAACGACATCGCGACGATCAGCGCGATATGCGGCGGCGAGGTCCACAGCCGCACGGCCGCGAACTCGGAACCGCCACCGAAATTCATGCCCGCCATCAGCGGCACCTCGAGCACGCTCAGGCCCTTGTGCGCCGCCTGCGCGCCGAGCACCAGCGCGAACGGAATGAAACCCATCATCACCGGCACCGCGGCCCGCATCCCGCGGGCAAATTCCGACGCGGCCACCGGCCCCTTCAATACAGCATCCGACGTAAGCAAACGACTCATCACTACCTCCTTGCGGGGTAGCATTCTCCGCCAAACGCCATGAAATCGGGTTGCGTAGTTGCCAGACAAACCCAATAATTTGGCACTGGATGCCAATGAATACGGAGATATTGGAATGAAAGGCCAATTCAAGCTCGATGCCATCGATCGGCGCATCCTGCAGGCGCTGCAGCGCGACGGGCGCATGCAGAACATCCGCCTGGCCGACGAGGTCGGGCTGTCGCCCTCGCCCTGCCTGCGGCGCGTGCGGCTGCTGGAGGAAGCCGGCGTGATCGAGAAGTACGTGGCGGTGGTGGATGCCTCGAAGGTCGGCAAGGCGCTCAGCGTGTTCGTGCGCGTCTGGCTCAAGGCGCAGGATTCGGAGACGGTCGACCGTTTCGCCGACGCGGTGCGCCTGCTGCCCGACGTGGTGGAGTGCCACCTGATGGCGGGCGACTGCGATTTCCTGCTGCGCGTGGTAGTGGCCGACCTGGAGGAATATCGGCGCTTCCAGGCCGAGCACCTGACGCGGATCCCCGGGGTGCAGAGCGTCAAGACCGAGATCCCGACGCAGAAGATCAAGCTGACCTCGGAAATCCCGATGTGAGCGCGAGCGCGGGCGGCCGCGCTCGGGGGCCGGGTCGTTTCAGCGCGTCGCGACGATGAACAGGCGCGGGAACGGCAGCAGCACGGTGCCGTCCTCGTGGATGCGATAGGCATCCGCGATCGCCTCGCGATAGCGGACCAGGAAGGCGGCCTGTTCCTGCTCGTCGAGCCGCGCCAGGAAGGGCCGCAGCGCGCTGCCCTTGAACCACTCGACCACCGCGTCGGCGCCGCCCTCGAGCTGGTGGTGATAGACGGTGCGCCAGACGTCGACACGCGCGGCCAGCGGCCGGAGCAGCGAGAAGTACCAATCCGCGCCGAAGCGCATGGTGCGTTCGGCGCCGCCGAGCTTCGCGGCCCAGGGGCCGTCGGCGGCCACCTCGCGCATGATGCGATGCGCGGGCTCGTCGAGGTTGTCGGGCATCTGCACCGCCAGCACGCCGCCCTCGGCGAGCTTGCCGAGCAGCTTCGGGAACAGCACCGGGTGGTCGGGCACCCACTGCAGCACCGCGTTGGCGAGGATCAGGTCGAACGGCCCGGGCGCGTCCCAGGCGGAAATGTCGACCTGCTCGAAGTTCAGCCGGGGCAGGCGCTGGCGCGCCGAGGCCAGCATGTCGGCCGAGCTGTCGAGGCCGCTCACCCGCGCTTGCGAAAAACGCGCGGCCAGCATCTCGGTGGAGTTGCCGGGGCCGCAGCCGATGTCGACCGCCTCGCGCACCGCGATGTCGGGCACCGCGAACAGCAGGTCGCGTACCGGGCGCGTGCGTTCGTCCTCGAACTTCCGGTACTGCGATGCGTAGTGTTGGTCGTGCCTGGTGCTCATGATCGGCTCCTGTCTCGGCGGATGGGAAGGATCGGCAAGCGGGCGGAGCATGCAGCAGCGGCGCGGACGAGGGGCTTCCGGCGGCATGATCGCCCTGTCTCGCGAACGCCTTCGCCATCTCGCCTCGGCCGCGCCCCGCCGGGTTCGCCGGATTCGATGGGCTGCAGTATAGTCGCGGCAAATCGGGCCGCGCATGCCCCGCGCGGCCACAATATTCATGACTGCCTGTCCTCAATCGCCGGAGCGCCCATGATCGGTCTCGACCTGCTCGCCTCGTTCGCCGCCGCGGCCCGTCACGCCAGTTTCGCGGCCGCCGCGCGCGAGCTGGGGCTCTCGCCGTCGACCATCGCCAAGAACATCGCGCGGCTCGAGGCGAGGCTCGGCGTGCGCCTGTTCCATCGCACCACGCGGCAGGTCACGCTCTCCAAGGAAGGCGAGGAAATCCACGCGCGCTGCCGGCTGATCCTGGAAGAAGTCGAGTCGCTGGAGACCGCCGCCATCGAGGCGCGCGGCGAAGTGCGCGGCACGCTGCGCATCGACATGCCGCTCAGCTACGGCAAGCAGGTGGTGATGCCGGTGCTCAGGCAACTGAACGCGCGGCATCCTGCGTTGACGATCGACGCGCGCTTTTCCGATCGCACGGTGGACGTCGTCAAGGACGGGCTCGACGCCGCGATCCGGATCGGCCCGCTGGCCGATTCGAGCCTGGTGGGCCGGCAGTTCGACGCGCAATACTTCTGCACCTACGCGAGCCCGGCCTATCTCGAACAGCACGGCGAACCGGCCTCGCCCGACGAGCTCGGCGAGCACACCTGCCTGCTGTTTCGCGTGCCTTCGACCGGCCGCGAGCGCGCCTGGCACTTCCGCAGCGGCCGCCGCGAGCGTTCGCTCACGCCCGACAGCCGCATGTATCTCGGCGACGGCGAGGCCCTGATCGAGGCGGCCGTCGCCGGGCTCGGGCTGGTGCAGACGCCGCGCTACCTGGCCACCCGGGCGCTCGAGAACGGCGAGCTGGTCGAGGTGCTCAAGCGCCATCGCGCGCCGCCGCTGCCGATCTCGCTGGTCTATCCCAGCCAGCGCCACGTGCCGCTGCGCGTGCGCGTCCTGCTCGACGCGCTGCTGGCGAGCCGCCGCGCCGTGCGCGCCTGATCGATCCACGCCGCTGAAACGCGAGGCGGCCGGCGCGCCCACCAGGGTCGCGCCGGCCGCCTCGCATCGGCACGCGATCAGTTCAGCGCCGAGCGCACGATCTCGTAGCCGATCATCGCCACCGCCACCACCAGGTAGCCGCGCAGCACCGCCATCCACAGCTTGCTCTCCATCGGCATCGAGGGCGCGGGCAGTTGCTCGATCGGCGCCATGCGCCAGACGCGCTTCTCCTCGTCGCTCCAGCGCGGCGCGCCGATCGCGCGCAGCGGGAAGCGGCTGTTGCGATAGAACAGCGTGCAGACGAAGCCGACCACGCCGAGCGCGCTGCCGCCCGCGAGGATGTCGACGATGGTCTCGCCGCTGATGTCGGGGAACACGGTGGCGGCGGTCAGCACGATCGACAGCATCACCAGCACCCACACGACCGCGCCGGTGAACAGGTTCAGCCACTTGCCGTTGCACCAGGGGCCGAGCACCGAGCGATCGTTGCAGAGCAGCAGCAGGAACACCGTCGCGCTGGGCAGCAGCACGCCGGCCAGCGCCTGCACGGCATTGGTCAGGAAGCCGAGGAAGGCGTCGCTCGACACCAGGGTGACGGTGGCGGCCAGCGCGATCAGGCCAGCATAGGCGACATAGAACCACTTCGCCTGGTGCACCGGGCGATGCAGCGAGTGACGCACGCCGAACACGTCGCCGACCGCGTAGGCGGTGGCCAGCGAGACGGCCGCCGCGCCGATCACGCAGGCATCGAGCAGCGCGATCGCGAACACCGTGGCCGGGTAGCTGCCCACGTACTTGTCGAGCGCGGCGAGCACGGCGCCCGCATCGGTGAAGTTGCCGAACTCGGGCTTGCCGGCGTACATCGCCGCGCAGAAGCTGATCATCGCCACCGCGCCGATCATCACCAGGCCGATGCCGAGCCAGAGATCGAGCTTCTCGTAGCGGCTGAAGGCCGGCGTGATGCGCTTGTCGACCACGTAGCTCTGCTGGAAGAACAACTGCCAGGGCGCCACCGTGGTGCCGACGATGCCGATCACCAGCAGCATCACGTCAGCCAGCTTCGAATGCGCGGGCCAGCCCGGCACCAGGAAGTCATGCAACATCCGCGAGGCGGGCGGATGCACCGCGTGCAGCACCGGCACCAGCAGCAAGCTGCCGGCCACCAGCACCAGCGCGAAACGCTCGAAGCGCCGGAAGCTGCCGGTGCAGACCGCCGCGATGGTGATCAGCGCCGCGCCGATCACGCCCGGCACCTTCGGCAGGCCGAAATAATGCAGCGCGAAGGTGACGCCGATGAACTCGGTGACGATGGTCAGCGCATTGAGCACGAACAGGTCGATCGCGCTGAACGCTCCCCAGAAGCGGCCGAAGCGCGCGAAGATCAGGCGCGCATGGCCCACGCCGGTCACCGCGCCCAGCCGCGCCACCATCTCCTGGTTCACGTAGAGCACGGGGATCAGCAGCATCAGCGTCCAGAGCAGGGTGGTGCCGTAGTTCTGGCCGGCCTGCGTGTAGGTGCCGAACGCGCCGGCATCGTTGTCGCCGACCATCACGATCAGGCCGGGGCCGAGGATCGCCAGCAGGGTGCGCCAGCGCGCGAGCCAGCCCTTGCGCGGCGCGGTGTCGTGCCGCTCGATGGTGCCGAGCGCGCCGCGGATGTCGCCCAGATGGGCCTCGTCGAGGACCGCGTGGTTGGCCTGCGTCGGCGGGAATTGCGAGGAAGTGGACATGTGGTGTCTCGTCGAAAGGACGCGACGACGCGGGCGGCATGCCGGGAATGCATGCCGCCTCGGGAGGTCGCGAAAACGATGGATCGATGGACGACGAAAACGGCATGCCCCGCACGCGATGACGGATGCGGATACGCAAGGCGGCAAGCCGCGGCGGGCTGCCGTTTCGGTCGTCGGATGGGCCGGCGCTGGCACGCGCCGGCCGGCGCCGGATCACGGGGATCGGCGCGGCTCGTCGTGGATCACTGTGCTGCGGGATATCGGCATGAAGCGGCGCGCGATATCGAACCCTCCCTTCGTATCGGCATCGATACGGGCGTGTTGATCCATACGGCCCGGGACGTCGCGAACGCAGGCATCCGGCAACGGACGTGCGTCGGCAACGGCTCGAGGCCGCACCAATGAGGGTGCACGGGAAGCAAGGGGAACTTCGGCGCGCACCGTCCTGCCTGCTGGCGGGACGGCGGCGAGATGGGAATCAGCGCGTGGAGTCCCGCCGGTCAGGCGGAAAGAGAGATCGGAGATCGACTACTGCTACTGTCCAAGATGGATGACCTTCAGTCGGAAAACGGGCGAATTCTGCGCGGTCGGATTCGAGGCGTCAACCGTCTTTCGCAGGATTTTTATTACGCCCTTCTTACGCGCTTCGCGCCGCCTTCGAGGCATGAAGCCGCCGCCGCGCGGCGCGCCGCCGACGATTCGAATATCCCCTGCACTGCGAAGCATTTTTTTGTTGCGCCGCGTGACGGACGCGGCATAGAATCCGCCCTGTCTCGAACCCAAGCCGATTCATCATGGAACCCCAGCCTAGTAGCGACAGTCGTTCGCCGGCCCTGCCCGGCGACCCCAGGACCAATACGCGCTAGCGCCTGCCTTTCCCGTAGCCGCTGCCCGTATTGACGGTGCAGCGCGCCTCCCCGGCCCGATCACGGCCGCCCCAGCACGCTCCCCTGCCTCGAACACCCGATGCGGCCCGCCCGCCTCGGCCATGGATCGCTTTCGCCCGACGCGGGCGAAGCGGAGGTGCATCATGTACGTGCAGCAATTCCTTTTCGTTTCGCATTCCTACTTTACCAACCGCGACGACGTGCTCGGCGGCTACCTGCCGCCCGCCGCCGATCCGCGAGCCTATGCCGCCCCGGCCCCGGCGCCGGCGCCGCGCCGTCATCAAGCCGTATCGGAACCGGTGCAGGATTCCCGCCAGGCGGACAGGCAGGACGGCACCGCAGCCGACGCGCCCCGGCGCAACTGAATCCCGCGTTACGCGCCTTGCGGGCGCCGCAGCCGATTCATGCCCGCGATGCGCGGCGTCCCCTCGTCGTCGATAACCACACTCCCTGCAAGCCGATGAAAACACTCGCCCTCAAGCAGCAGCCCACGCGTTCGCCGCGCGCATCCAAGTCCTTCGCTTCGGCCACGTCCTGCCAGCCTCGGCCGTTCGCGATGCTCGCCGCCACCGTCTCGATCCTCGCCGCCGCGTCGGCGCATGCGCAGGAGGCGCCTGCCGCCGCACCGGGCGGCGACGACGCCTCGCCTGCCGGGCTCTGGCAACGCGCCGCCCTGTTCGGCGACATGGGCGGGCTGCGCCCCGCGCTCGACACGCTCGGCATCACACTGGCGCTGCAGGAAACCAGCGAATACTTCCGCAACGCCAGCGGCGGCACGCAGCGGATCGGCGCCTACGACGGCCTCACGCAAGGCACCCTCAGCGTCGATACCGGCAAGCTGTTCGGCCTGGCCGGCGGCACCTTCAATGTCAGCGCGCTGCAGATCCACGGCAGCAACCTCAGCGCGCGCGCGCTGGGCGCCCAACAAGCCGTCAGCGGCGTGGAGGCGAACGCGGGCACGCGGCTCTGGGAGCTCTGGTACGGGCAGCAGTTCGCGGGCGGCGCGGCCGACCTGCGCATCGGCCAGCAGAGTCTCGACCAGGAATTCATGCTGAGCCAGTACGCGAGCAGCTTCGCCAATGCCACCTTCGGCTGGCCGGTATTGCCCTCGGTCGACATGCCCGGCGGCGGCCCCGCCTATCCGCTCTCCTCGCTCGGCGCGCGCCTGAAGCTCAAGCCGACCCCGGCGATCACGGTGCTGGCCGGCGTGTTCGACGGCTACCCGGGCGGCAGCGCGCAGAACGACGCGCAGCAAGGCAATGCACACGGCACGCGCTTCAACCTGCACGACGGCGCGCTATGGATCGGCGAGCTGCAATACGCGCTCAACCAGGCGCAGGGCGAGGCGCCCGATGCCCGGCCGAGCGGCTTGCCCGGCACCTACCGGCTCGGCTTCTGGTATCTCTCGGGACGTTTCGACGATCCGCGCCAGGACAGCAGCGGCCTGCCGCTCGACTCGCCGGCCTCGAACGGCATCGCGCGAACCCATCGCGGCAACTACGGCGCCTACGCGGTGGCGGACCAGATGGTGTGGCGCTCGACCGGCAACGCGGCGCGCTCGCTCGGCGTGTTCACGCGCGTGATGGGCGCGCCCGACGATCGCAATTCGGTGAGTTTCTCGGCACAGGCCGGCATCGCGTTGAAGGCGCCGTTCGACGGCCGCGACAACGACACGGCGGGCCTCGCGATCGGCTACACCAACGCCACGCTGAACGTGGACGCCGCGGCCGGCGCGGCGCTAGGCATCGCCGGCGCGAAGCGCATCAACGAGACGGTGTTCGAGGCGACCTACCAGTACCAGGTCGCGCCATGGTGGATGCTGCAGGGCGACCTGCAATACATCGTGCGGCCCAGCGGCGGTTATTACCTGCCCGCGAACGGCGGCTCGGCGCGCAGGATCGGCAACGAGGTGGTGGCGGGCTTGCGCACCGTGGTGAACTTCTGAGTCGGGTCATCGCCGGCGAGCCGCCGGCGATTCGCGCTCAACGGAATGCGCCGCCGCCCTCGAAGGCGCGCGCCACGAAGCGCTCGGCGATGCGCCGATGCGCCTCGCCATCGGGATGCAGGCGATCCGGCAAGGGCAGCTCGGCCTCGTCCTCGGCGCCGTACAGCGTGAGGCCATCGAGATAGTGCAGGTTCGGATCCGTGGCCGCGCGCTGCGCCACGATGCGCTGCAAGGCCTCGCGAATGACTTCGAGCGTGAGCTTGCCGGCCGCGCGCTCGCCCGGCTCGCCGGTGGCGCGAAACAGCACCTTGCCGCTCGCCAGCGCCTCCAGATCGAACGCGCCGGGGCCCGGCGTGCGCTCGTGGATCTCGCAATGGATCGGCGAGACCACCAGCAGCGGCGTGTCGGGATGACCATCGCGGATCGTGTCGAGAAAGCCGTGCACGGCCGGCGCGAACGCGCGCTGGCGCATCAGGTCGGCGTTGACGAGGTTGATGCCGAGTTTCAGGCTGATCAGGTCGGCGCGCGTGTCGCGAATCGTGCGTGCCACGAAGGAATCGAGCAGCGCGCTGCCGCCGAAGCCGAGATTGAGCAGGCTGACGCCGGCCCGCGCGGCGGCCAGCGCCGGCCAGATCGTCGAGGGGCTCGCCGCGTTCGAGCCCTGGCTGATCGAGCTGCCGTGATGCAGCCAGACGCGCCGGCCGTCGTCGCCGACCGGTTCGAGGGCGGCGTCGCTGCGCAGCGCCACCAGCAGCGTGGCCTCGTTGTGCGGCAGCCAGAGCTCGACGCGCTTGTCGTGCGTGGGCAGGCCGGCGAAGCGCAGCGTGGCGGCCGCGCCGGGTTCGTGGCTGGCCGCGCCCGTGCCGAGCGAGATCACCACGCTGTCGCCACCCTCGGCGCTGGCCTGCGCGACCCGCGCGCCGTCCACCAGCAGGTCGTAGACGCCGGGCGGCCGGGACGGCACGCCGGCATAGCGATAGCGCGTCGGCAGCGTGTCGAGTTCGATCTCGCTGGCACGCGTGCGGAACACCAGGCGCACGCCCGAGGGCTGCGCCTCGACCATCGCGAACTGCGCGTCGAGCCCGCGCGAGCGCGCCCAGGCCGGCAGGCGATGGACCAGCACGCCGCGCGCGGTGGTCTCGAGTTCGAGCGCGCCCTGCACCAGGGCGTCGGTGATCGGCGTCGCGATCGGCAGGATTTCGGCATTCGTCATCTGGTGGCTCCATCGATGGCGGCCCGGCGGCACCAAAAGAAAACGGCCGATCTTGCGATCGGCCGTCCTCGGCTTAGATCCGGGCCAGTCGGCCCGGCGGATCATACGCTCACTTCACGCTCGCGAGACCGGATCAGCCCAGATCGAAACGATCCAGGTTCATCACCTTGGTCCAGGCCGCGACGAAGTCCTCGACGAACTTGCGCTTCGCGTCGCCGCTCGCGTACACCTCGGCCAGCGCCCGCAGCACCGCATTGGAGCCGAACACCAGGTCCGCGCGGGTGCCGGTGTACTTCACCTCGCCGCTCGCGCGGTCGCGCCCTTCGTACACTTCGGCGCTCGCATCGGCAGCCTTCCACTCGGTGCCCATGTCCAGCAGGTTCGCGAAGAAGTCGTTGCTCAGCACGCCGACGCGATCGGTGAACACGCCGTGCTGGCTGCCGTCGAAGTTGGCGCCCAGCACGCGCAGGCCGCCGACCAGCACGGTCAATTCCGGCGCCGTCAGGGTCAGCAACTGCGCCTTGTCGACCAGCAGCGCCTCGGTCGACGGGCCGCCTTCCACGCGACGATAGTTGCGGAAGCCGTCGGCAACCGGCTCGAGCACCGACACGGATTCGACATCGGTCTGATCCTGGCGCGCATCGACACGACCCGGTGCGAACGGGACGTCGATCTTCACGCCCGCAGCGGCCGCGGCCTGCTCGACGCCAACCACGCCGGCCAGCACGATCACGTCGGCCAGCGATGCCTTGCCCGACGCGGCCTGGATGGCCTGCAGCTTGGGCAGCACGTCGACGGCGGCCTTGTTGACCGCCCAGTCCTTCTGCGGCGCCAGGGCAAGCCGGGCGCCATTGGCGCCGCCGCGCTTGTCGCCGCCGCGGAAGGTCGAGGCCGAGGCCCATGCGACCGAAACCAGCTCACCGACCGACAGCCCCGACGCGGCGATCTTTTCCTTCAGATCGGCGATATCGGCGGCGCTCGGCTGGTGCGTGGCAGCCGGCAGCGGGTCTTGCCACAGCAGGTCTTCCTTCGGGATTTCCGGGCCGAGGTAACGTGCCTTCGGGCCCATGTCGCGGTGGGTCAGCTTGAACCATGCACGCGCGAAGGCTTCGTTGAACGCCTGCGGATCACCCAGGAAACGACGCGAGATCTTTTCGAATTCCGGGTCGTAGCGCAGCGTGAGATCGGTCACCAGCATCGTCGGCTTGCGCTTCTTGGACGGATCGAACGGGTCGGGAATCAGGTCCGGCGCATCCTTCGCC
This sequence comes from Burkholderia sp. Ax-1720, assembly GCF_011753035.1. Lineage (NCBI taxonomy): Bacteria > Pseudomonadati > Pseudomonadota > Betaproteobacteria > Burkholderiales > Burkholderiaceae > Burkholderia > Burkholderia sp. Ax-1720. The sequence continues at coordinate 31,900 of NZ_VWWK01000022.1, forward strand.
TCGAACTGAATGGCACCCGCCGGGCTGCGCGTCTGCACCCATTCGTACTTGAGCAGGTTCTCGAAGAAGTAGTTGCTCCACTGCGTCGGCGTCTGCGTCCAGACCACCTCGAGGCCGGAGGTGATGGCGTCGGCGCCCGCGCCGCTGCCGAAGCTGCTGGTCCAGCCCAGGCCCTGCGTTTCGAGCGAGGCAGCTTCCGGATCGGCACCGACGTGGTCCGCCGAGCCCGCGCCGTGCGTCTTGCCGAGCGTGTGGCCGCCGGCGATGAGCGCGACGATTTCCTCGTCGTTCATCGCCATGTTGCCGAAGGTCGCGCGGATCGCCGGCGCCGCGGAAGCCGGATCGCCGCTGGCGTTCGGACCTTCCGGGTTCACGTAGATCAGGCCCATTTCGGTCGCGGACAGCGGATTGTCCTTGAGCGTTTCCGGATTGCGGTGCGACAGCCAGGCCTTCTCGTCACCCCAATTCACGTCCAGGTCCGGCTCCCACACGTCTTCGCGACCTGCCGCGAAACCGAAGGTGCGGAAACCCGAATTTTCCAGCGCGACATTGCCCGCCAGGATGATCAGGTCGGCCCACGAGATTTTCTGGCCGTACTTCTGCTTGACCGGCCACAGCAGACGACGCGCCTTGTCCAGGCTGACGTTGTCGGGCCACGAGTTCAGCGGTGCGAAACGTTGCTGGCCGCGCCCCGCGCCGCCGCGGCCGTCGACCATGCGGTAGGTGCCGGCGCTGTGCCAGGCCATGCGGATGAACAGGCCCGCGTAGCTGCCCCAGTCGGCCGGCCACCATGCCTGCGAGTCGGTCAGGACCTTCTTCAGGTCGGCCTTGAGCGCGCTGTAGTCCAGTTGCTTGAATTCCTTGCGATAGTCGAAACTCTCGCCAAGCGGATTGGAACGATTGGAATGCTGATTCAGCAGATCGACGCGCAGCTGCTTGGGCCACCAATCGCGATTGGTGGTGCCGCCGCCGGCCGAGTGGTTGAACGGACACTTCGCCTCATTCGACATCTGTATTCTCCTTGTTCGCTAACGCTTGCCCGGCTCGTGGGGGAGGAGGAGCCGGGAATGCCAGGTGCTCGTCAATCATCGTGCTGGTGAATACTAAACGCTGCATTTGCCGAGCGGAAATTGGATTATTTGATCGACGGGAATCGAAAAAACTAACACCCGGCATCTGGGACCCTGCAACCCGCACGTGCCGCGCAGCGTAGCCGCGCTTCATGTCGAAACGATGAGGGTCGAGGTTTTGCGGCGATGCATCAAAGCACGATCGACGGTGCGACGAAGCACGGACGTGCAGCATGACGGATCCGGCGAAATCGTGCCGCGAGGCGGGCGCGCCTGCCCGGCATTGCATTGCGAGGGGCAACAATCGCCGCAACAATGACGGCGTCGCGCGCCGCGATCATTGCTCGCCTCGATGCCCTGGCCGGCCGATCCGTCGCCGCTCGGATCGCCTCGCGTTGCGCTTGCCGCACGGCAATATGTTCCCGCGCGCAACCAAATCGCGGCGCGATGCGCCATGATGCTCGCGTGATGTCTTCACTCCGGACCGCCTCGATGACCCGTATTCGCAATCCTCTTAATCTCGCGCAGTTGCAGGCCTTCGTGGCCGCCGCGCATCATCGCAGCCTGCGCGCCGCCGCGCGCGAGCTCGGCGTCACGCAGCCGGCGATCACGCACACGATCCGCGAGATCGAGCACGCGCTGAACGCCGAGCTGATGGTGCGCAGCGTGCGCGGCGTCGAGCTGACCGCCTGCGGCCATGCCCTGCTGCCGCGCGCCGAGCAGTTGCTCGGCGACATGCGCCGCGCGGTGGAGGCGGTCGAGCAGGTGAAGGGCGAAATGTCGGGGCGCGTGGCGGTCGCCACCATGCCCTCGATCGCGCTGACCGCGCTGCCGCGCGCGGTGCAGAAATTCCGCGCCACCATGCCGAGCGTGCAGTTGCACCTGGCCGAGCTGTCGGTGCCCGAGGCCATGACGCAGCTCGGCAACGGCACGCTCGACCTGGCCGCGATCCATCACATCCCGGCGCTCGATCGCGAGTTCGTGCAGACGCCGCTGCTGTCCACCGAATTCGTGATCGTGATGCGCGCCGGCCATCCGCTCGCCAAGGCACGCAGCCTCGCCGAGCTGCTCGACGCCGAATGGATCGTGACGGTGGACGCCGAGGATTTTCCGCACAGCGTCATGATGGCGATGTTCACCACCCACGGGCTGCCGCTGCCCCGCCGCCTGCTGCGCGCACCCTCCTCGTTCTCGGTCACGCTCGGCCTGGTGTCGCGCTCGGACGTGATCGGCTGCTTCACCAAGCCGCTGGCCGAGATGGTCGCGCCGCTGGGAATCCGCATCGCCGCCGTCGAGGAGACGCTGCCGACCTACGAACTGTCGATCCTGTCGCGCCGCGACCTGCTGCCGACGCCGGCCGTCACGCAGTTCATCGCCTGCCTGAAGCAGGCGGCGGCCGATACGCTGGGCTGAAGGCCGAACTACGAGCCATGCACCCGCACGGTGCACGCGCTCGCGCCGAAACCGGTTTCGGCATCAATTACCGAAAGCTTCCTTACATTCTTTCGAAAAACTCAATAAAAACCGCCCCTCGCGGGCGCGTCCCGCTATCCGGGCTTCCACTAGGCACCCGCTGGGCTTTTTGTCTTGATAATGTTCCGCGAACGCTCGTCCGCATCGGGCGGGCGTTTCCAGTCAGCCCGGCAGCAGCCGCACCGGGCGGAGCGCACTGCGGCACGACCGCGCGCAAACCACCGTACAACGAGGAGTCATAGTGAAAAAAGTTCTGGCGGCCCTGACGGTTGCCCTGCTTGCCGTGTCGGCAGGCGGCGCCTACGCAAAAGACTGGTCGACGGTCCGCTTCGGCGTCGACGCGAGCTACCCGCCGTTCGAATCGAAGGGCGCGGACGGCAAGCTGGTCGGCTTCGACGTCGACCTGGGCAACGAAATCTGCCGCCGCATCGCCGCGAAGTGCGTGTGGGTCGAAAACGACTTCGACGGGATGATCCCGGCGCTGAAGGCTCGCAAGTTCGACGGCGTGCTGTCGTCGATGTCGATGACCCCGCAGCGCACCGAACAGATCGCCTTCTCGGCCAAACTGTTCAACACGCCGACGCGCCTGGTCACCAAGTCCGGCGCCAAGCTGCTGCCGACCGCCGATTCGCTCAAGGGCAAGACGGTGGGCGTCGAGCAGGGCACGATCCAGGAAACCTACGCGAAGACCTACTGGGCGCCCAAGGGCGTGACGGTGGTGCCTTACCAGAACCAGGACCAGGTCTACGCCGACCTGCTGTCGGGCCGCCTCGACGCCACGCTGCAGGATGCCGTGCAGGCCGAGATCGGCTTCCTGAAGACGCCGCGCGGCAAGGGCTACGCGTTCGCCGGTGGCGACATCGACGATCCGAAGACGCTCGGCGAAGGCGCCGGCGTGGGCCTGCGCAAGGAAGACACCGACCTGAAGGCGAAGATCGACGGCGCGATCGCCGCGATGCGCAAGGACGGCACGTACGACAAGATCGCCAAGAAGTACTTCGATTTCGACGTCTACGGCAAGTAAATCCCGCCGCGACGCGGCAGCCGACGGGCCCTTCGGGGCCCGTTGTCATTGGTGCGGCAGGTGCCCGCGCGAGCGCGCGCCCGGGCCGCCCGGCCGGGATCGTCCGCCCGGCGCCCCCGCTTGCCGCGCGCAACGTACAATCGTCGTTTCCCCGTTCCTGACGACTCCGCTCGGCGGCCCAGGCCGCCCGCCCCCCGATCATGCAAACGCTGACCCATCCGCTGATTTCCCCCGCGCTCGGCACCGAACGCCACATCACCAGCTTCCATTACGGTCCGCGCAGCGGGAAGAAGGTCTATATCCAGTCGTCGCTGCATGCCGACGAACTGCCCGGCATGCTCGTCGCGACCCTGCTGCGCCGCCATTTCGCTGCGCTCGAGGCGGCCGGGCGGCTGCGCGACGAAATCGTGGTGGTGCCGGTGCCGAACCCGATCGGCCTGTCCCAGCACGTGTTCGGCGACCATCTCGGCCGCTTCGAGCTGAACACCATGCAGAACTTCAACCGCAACTTCCATGACCTGGCCGCGCTGGTGATGCCGCGCATCGAGGGCCGGCTGGGCAAGGACGCGGCGCAGAACCTGCTGGCCGTGCGCGCGGCGGTGCGCGAGGCGCTCGACGAGCAGAAACCGCGCACCGAGCTCGAATCGCAGCGGCTCGCGCTGCAGCGCCTGTCGTTCGACGCCGACGTGGTGCTCGACCTGCATTGCGACAACGACGCCGTGATGCACCTCTATACGAACCCCGATCTGTGGGAGGACGTCGAGCCGCTGGCGCGCTACCTGGACGCCCAGGCCTCGCTGCTCGCGCTCAATTCGGTCGGCAACCCGTTCGACGAGGTGCACAGCTTCTGCTGGTCGGAGCTGCGCGAGCGCTTCGGCAGCCGCTTCCCGATCCCGAACGGCGCGATCTCGGTGACGGTCGAACTGCGCAGCGAGCGCGACGTGTCCTACGAATTCGCCGAGCGCGACGCGCAGGCGATCGTCGATTACCTGACCCTGCGCGGCTCGATCGACGGCACGCCGGCACCGCTGCCGCCGCTGGCCCATCCCGCCACCCCGCTGGCCGGCACCGAGCCGCTGGTGGCGCCGGTATCGGGCGTGCTGGTGTTCCGCACGCCGGTGGGCATCGTGGTGGAGCCGGGCCAGGAGATCGCCGATATCGTCGATCCGCTGACCGACCGGGTGGTCACGCTGAAGGCCAGCGTGCGCGGCGTGCTCTATGCGCGCCAGGTGGTGCGCTTCGCCACCGCCGGCATGGAAGTGGCGCGGATCGCCGGCAATACGCCGTTCCGCAGCGGCTCGCTGCTGTCGGCCTGAGCTCCGGCAGCCTCTCGCGCCCGGGTTTGCCGCCATCCTCGGCGGCCGCGATGCACAACGGCCGGCAACGCGTCGCTACGCGCGGCCGGCCGTCATGACCCACGGTCGATCCTCCCCGTCGCGGCCCATCACTCGGGCCGCTTTCCCCTGCCGGCCTTGCCCGGCAAGCCCCCCACTCAGAACGCCGGCACGATCGCGCCGTTGAACTTCGCGTCGATGAACTTGCGCACGTCGTCCGATTCGTAGGCCGCCACCAGCTTCTTCACCCAGGGCTTGTCGCGATCCTGCGCGCGCACCGCGATCAGGTTCGCGTAGGGGCCCTTGAGATCCTCGATCGCGATCGCGTCCTTGACCGGCGTGAGGCCCGCCTTGACGGCGTAGTCGGTATTGATCGAGGCGGCGTCCAGGTCGGGCAGCGCGCGCGGCAACTGGGCCGAATCGAGCTCGACGATGCGGATCTTCTTCGGGTTCTCGGCCACGTCCAGCGGCGTGGCGTTCACGCCGTTGCTGCCGACGCCCGGTTTCAGCTTGATGACGCCGTACTTCTGCAGCAGCAGCAAGGCGCGGTTGCCGTTCGAGGGATCGTTCTGGATGCCGACCTTGGCGCCCACCGGCAGGTCCTTCAGCGACTTGATCTTCCGTGAATAGAAGCCCATCGGCGCGGTATAGGTCAGCCCGACGCTGACGATCCTGTAGCCGCGCTGCTTGATCTGGCTGTCGAGGAAGGGCTGGTGCTGGAAGCCGTTGGCGTCGAGATCGCCCGAGTCGAGCGCCGCGTTCGGCTGCACGTAATCGTTGAATTCGATCACCTTGATCGGCAATCCGTCGTGAGCGGCCACTTTCGCCACTTCCGTCCAGATCTGCGCATCCGGTCCGCTCATGGTGCCGATCCGCAGCGGCGTGCCATCCGCCCGGGCCGCCGACATCAGCGCGACCGACAAGGTCCCGCCGACCACGGCAAGACGCGAAACCTGCGCGAACCACCCCGAAAAACGCCGCATTGCGATCCCCTCTTCTGTCATGAACGAGCGGCGCATGCTCGCATGACCGGCCGGTCGGTCCAACCAAGCATTGCTGATGGGCATCGATGCTGTTGCGCGAAAAGCAAACGCGGAATCGTCATATCGATTGCGGGCGCAACCGTCATATCGTCTGCTGTGGTGCGGGCGCTACATTCTGAACTATGACAATCACTGTCACATTCATTACCTGCCCCGCCGATAAAGTGCGGTCCGTTCCTTCCAAACGCCTTCAAGAGCGCGGAACCGCACAACCTTATTTCGCTCGGAGATTGCCTTGAACAAGAAACTGTTGACCATCGCCGTGCTCGCCGCCACGGCCAGCGCTGCCCACGCACAAAGCAGCGTCACGCTGTACGGGATCATCGACGCCGGTATCAGCTACGTTAACCACAGCAAGAACGCCGCCGGCGGTTCGGACAAGCTGTTCAAGTACGACGACGGCGTTGCCCAGGGCAGCCGTTGGGGCCTGCGCGGCACGGAAGACCTCGGTGGTGGCCTGAAGGCGATCTTCGTGCTCGAAAACGGCTTCAACAGCGGCAACGGCACGCTGGGCCAGGGCGGCGCGCTGTTCGGCCGTCAAGCCTACGTCGGCCTGAGCCAGACGCAATACGGCACGGTCACGTTCGGCCGCCAGTACTCGTTCTCGACCGACATCCTCGGTTCGAACTACTCGACGGGTGGCAACACGGTCGTCGGTAACTACGCTTACCACGTCAACGACATCGACCAGCTGACCTCGAGCCGCATCAACAACTCGGTCAAGTACCAGAGCGCGAACTACTACGGCTTCACGTTCGGCGCCTTGTACGGCTTCTCGAACCAGGCTGGCGCGTTCGCCGGCGCGAACTCGACGACGGTCGGCACGACCACCACGGCGGGCTCGTCGCGCGCCTACAGCTTCGGCGTGAACTACGCGAACGGTCCGGCATCGATCGGCGCGGCCTACACGGACATCCGCTTCCCGGGCCAGGCAACGCCGTCGTTCTCGACGACGATCGCCAACATCGGCACGGGCACGGTGCGTGACCTGCGCACGTTCGGCGTCGGCGGCCGCTACATCTGGGGCCCGGCAACGGCATGGCTGCTGTGGACGAACACGCAGTTCGACGCGATCAACCTGGCCGGCACCAAGTACAACGCGTACGAAGCAGGCCTGAAGTACGCGCTGACGCCGGCCCTGTCGGGCGCTGTCGGCTACACGTACTCGAGCGCCACGCAAGGCAGCAACTCGTACCACTGGAACCAGGTCAACGGCACGGTCGACTACGCGCTGTCCAAGCGTACCGACGTGTATGCCCTGGCTGTCTACCAGCAGGCTTCGGGCAAGGGCGTGCAAGCGCAGATCGGCTCGAGCACCAGCTACTTCAACACGTCGGGCACGGGTTCGAAGAACCAGATCGCTGCTCGCGTCGGCATCCGCCACAAGTTCTAAGCAAGCGCTTCACTCGCGAAGACACTACGGCAGAAACGCCCCGCCATCCGGCGGGGCGTTTTTTTTCGTCTTTTAAGTTTCATTTAATTCTGGATTGAGAGCATCCTCTCACCCCCCCTGTTGGCCGCCTGAGCATCGGCGGCTTTTTTTTTGATCGTATGCCGGGCGGCAGCCGCCACCGGACGAGACAGGACCGGAGGAAACGATGATCGAAGATATTGTTTTCAGCCACCTCCCCACGATTCTGACGCGCGAGCATGCGTTCCCGGTCCAGAGCTGCCGCGTCTCGGTGGCCATGCAACGTCCCTGGGGCCGACCTTATCGGCTGGTCGAGTGGACCATGCACCTCGACGCTCCCGCGCGACGCCGCATCGTCCCCGCCGAAAGCACCGACGAGCAGATCGCCGAGGCGGTCGCCTCGCACGTGCCGGGCCGGCTCTACGAGGACGGCGCCTCGCTGTTCTGACGCGCCGTTCACGGCCGCGCGGCATTCAGGTTTCCTGATCGTCATCATCCCGCCAGCCGGCCGTCACGGGCAGGCGCGGCGGGAATTCTGCTACCCTCCCCGTTTTCCGCTACGCATCTCATCCATGGAAAACGCATTCAACGAACGTGGCGTCAGCGTGACCCGCAACGGCCTGTCCTGCGCCGGGCTGGTGTTCCCGCTGCGCGAGATTCGCGACCTGGCCGTGGTCACCGTCAACAAGAACGCGGTCGTGCCGATCCTGATCTCGCTGATCGGCGTGGCCGCGATCGCGGCCGGCGCGGTCTATGCCGTCAGCGGCGGCATCGTCGTCGGCGCGATGCTGGCCGTGGTCGGCTACCTGACCTGGATCACCCAGGACGTCACCTACCGGCTGATGGTCGATACCGCCGAGGGCAAGCGCGAGGCCGTGGTCAGCGTCGAGCGCGAGTTCGTCGAACGGGTCGCCCAGGTGGTGCGCGACGCCAAGGCCGCGCAGCCGGCCGCCACGGCGGCAGCTGCGAAATAGGCCGGAACGTCGGGCCCGCGGGCTCGATTGGCCGCGTGAGCGGTTTGGCTTTGCCTTTGCATGGCCCGGAGCGATCCGGGCCATGTGTCGTTTACGTCCGCTTATCTTCGTTTATGCCCGGCATTTTTCCCGTCCTTGCCGGCTGGACGGCAACGGGGACGACGGGCTGGCGCCAGGCCGCGCCCCGGCTTGAAGTGGTGCGTCGCGACTGACCGTTAGTTGCTCATCAAGTCGATCAACTCGTGCCTTTGCCCACGAAATACGGTTATCCGGCGTTGTACTGATAATCATTCTCATCTAAGATCGCAGCTTTACGACTGTCTTTCGCCGGCCCGGCAGGCCGGCGGCACGCCAGCCAGGTGGATCTGCCACCGAGCCAGCCAAGCTCGACGCCTCAACGGGAGATCCCATGCACCGACATCCGCTGTTCCGCCGACTGCGCCGCGTGGCGCCGGCCGGCGCCTTCGACCTCCAGCAGCCCGGCACCGCCGCGGCGAACCCCGCTTCCGGCTCCGCCTTCGCGGTCGATGTGCATCAGGATCCGCTCGAGGCCGGCGGCGCCTCGTCCAGCGCGACCACCGGCCAGGGGCGCGATGCCTCGACCGCTGTCGTCACCGATCCGACCACCACCTGATGTCCGGCCTCTCCACGCTCGCCGGCAGCCGCCCGGCCGCTCACGCCGGCACCTCGGCGATCGCGCGGCGTCGCACGATCGCGCGCGCGATGCTGGCCGCCACCGCCGTCGCACTGCTGCTCGCGATGCTGGCCGCCTGCTGCATCGGCGCCTATCGCCTGACGCCCGCGCAACTGCTGGCCGCGCTGTTCGCGCCCGATGCCTCGCTGCAGCAGGCGCGCGCGGTCCTGCTCGAGATCCGCGCGCCGCGCGTGGTGCTCGCGGCCCTGGTCGGCATCGGTTTCGGCACGGCCGGCGCGGCGATGCAGGCGCTGTTCCGCAATCCGCTCGCGGATCCTGGCCTGGTCGGCGTGTCGAGCGGCGCGGCCCTTGGCGCGGCCGGCCTGATCGTGCTCGGCCCGATGCTTGCGTCCACAACCATTCCGGCCGGCTGGCTGCCGCTGGCCGCGTTCGCCGGCGCGCTGGCGGTAGCCGCGCTGGTCTATCGGCTCGCCGCCACGCGCGGCCGGCTCGCGCTGCCGCTGCTGCTGCTGGCCGGCATCGCGATCAATGCACTGGCCGGCGCGGCGATCGGCCTGCTCACCTATATCGCCAGCGACGCGCAACTGCGCTCGCTGACCTTCTGGAGCCTCGGCAGCGTGGGCGGCGCGCAATGGTCGACGCTGGCGGCGGTAGCGCCCTTGGCGCTGGCCGGCACCGCCTGGCTCGCACGCGAACGCGATGCGCTCAATGCCCTGCAGCTCGGCGAGGCGGAGGCGCTGCACCTGGGCGTGCCGGTGCAGCGCGTCAAGCGCGGCGTGCTGGTCGCCACCGCGCTCGGCATCGGCGCGCTGGTTTCCTGCACCGGCGTGATCGGCTTCATCGGCCTGGTCGCGCCGCATTGCGTGCGGCTCGTCTGCGGGCCCGACCAGCGCGTGGTGATGCCGGGCGCGGCCCTGCTCGGCGCGCTGCTGGTGGTGGTGGCCGACCTGGTCGCGCGCACCGTGGTCGCGCCCGTCGAGATTCCGCTCGGCATCCTGACCGCGCTGATCGGCGCGCCGTTCTTTCTCGCGCTGCTGCGCAAGAGCCGCGACGCGCTCGGCGGCTGACGCGGCGCACTTCGAGTCCTCTCATGCTGATCGCCGATCGTCTCTCCATCGCCCGCGGCCGCACCGAAGTGCTGCGCGGGCTCTCGCTGCGGCTCGTGCCGGGCGCCGTGACCGCCTTGCTGGGCCGCAACGGCGCCGGCAAGAGCACCTTGCTCAAGGCCCTGGCCGGTGAATTCCACGGCGCGGGCGCCGCGCGCCAGGTGCGCCTGGGCGGGCGCGTGACGCTGAACGGCGAAGCGCTCGAGCATCTCGGCGCCGCCGCGCTGGCGCGCCTGCGCGCGGTGCTACCGCAAGCCGCGCAGCCGGCCTTTCCCTTCGTCGCCGACGAACTGGTGATGCTCGGGCGTTATCCGCATACGCGACGCGCCGGCGCGATCGCCGCGCGCGACCACGAGATCGTGCGCGAGTCGCTGGTGCTGGCCGGCGCCGGCGCACTGGCCGGCCGCGACGTGACGACCCTGTCGGGCGGCGAGCTCGCGCGCGTGCAATTCGCGCGCGTACTCGCGCAGCTCTGGCCCGAGCACGACGCGCGGGACGCCGGCGCCGCGCCGCGCTATCTGCTGCTGGACGAGCCGACCGCGGCGCTCGACCTCGCGCACCAGCACCATCTGCTCGGCACGGTGCGCGAGTTGGCGCGCGACTGGCGGCTCGGCGTGCTGACGATCGTCCACGATCCGAACCTGGCCGCGCGCCATGCCGATCGCGTCGCGCTGCTGGCCGACGGCGAGGTGTTGGCCGAAGGCACGCCGGCCGAGGTGATGCGGCCGGCGCTGATCGAGCGCTGTTTCGGTTTCGCGGTGAAGATGGTCGAGACGGGCGACGGGGCGCCGCCGGTGATGGTGCCGGCCTGAGGGGCCGGTGGAGGGATTCGGGCAGCGGTCAGATTCGGAGCTGCTCAGGAGTCGAAACCATCCTGATCGACGATTGTGGCCAGATCACGGGCGCCATGTAATACACGCACGACAATGACGGCCTGATCGTCCGAACGGTAATAAATGGAGTAGGCGCCGTAAAACAGTACGCGCAGGTCGGGAGCGAGTTGCCGCCGTTCGGGCAGCCAAGCGGAAAGATCAATAGCTGCTGACAAGCCTCGTGGAGACTGGTGACAAACCGATCAGCCGTTGCCTCCGATGCTTCTTCGGCAAGATATGACCAGATTTCCGCCAGGTCGAATTCAGCACGCTCGGTTATCTGGAGCGCTCGGCTAATAACTGCCTCCCTCGCTCGATGATGTTCTGAGGATCGAACTTCTTTACCCGGCCTGCAGCAACATCAGCGAGACCCTGGTCGATCTCCGCCTTGAGCTCGGCCAGTTCGCCAAGCATCAGTTGACGCCGTGTCTTCCACTCCCGCAGCGCTTCGCGCACGACCTCGCTAGTCGATGCATAGTCGCCGTCTTCAACAGCCTGCCTGATGGCGCCCGCCATTTCAGGAGGCATCGTAATCGTCAGGCGTTCCAGGGTCGCGGACATGGGAAACTCCGGCTCAGATCACAAAATCATACTTTATCATACTGATACCGAGGCACCGTCCAGGACTTCGCCCTTGCACTGGATCACAATGACTTGTGCCGCGCGTTGCATTCGTGCGGACCACACCTGGACCAGAAAACAAAAACCCCGCGAGCCAGGAATTCTCGCGGGGTTTCCGGATGACGACGGACGTGACCGGATAAACCAAGCCTATCCGGCCATGGGAAGCGCATCGCTCAGCCGCGCCCCTTCTGCGCGAAGTACGCGCCCACCGCCTCGACGAAGGTATCGATATCATCGCCCGACACGTCGCGATGCGTGACGAAGCGCGAGGCATAGAGCATCTGCGTGAGGATCCCGCGCGTTTTCAGCCAGGCTTCGAGCGGCGCGCAGTCGGCCTCGGGGAATTGCGCGAACACCATGTTGGTGGCCTGCGAGAGCACCTTCACCTGCTCGATGCGCGCCAGGCCCTCGCCCAGGCGCGCGGCGTTCGCGTGATCCTCGGCGAGGCTCTCGACATGATGGTCGAGCGCGTACAGACAGGCTGCCGCCAACACGCCCGACTGGCGCATCCCGCCGCCGAGCACCTTGCGCCAGCGCGCGGCGCTCTCCAGCAGCGCGCGGCTGCCCACCAGCACCGAGCCGACCGGTGCGCCGAGCCCCTTCGAGAAACAGATCGAGATGGTGTCGAACGGCGCGCACAGCGCCGCGAGCGGCTTGCCGCTCGCCACCGCCGCATTGCACACGCGCGCGCCGTCCAGGTGGGTGGCCAGGCCCTTGCCGCGCGCCAGCGCGGTGGCCTCGTCGACATAACCGGCCGGCAGCACCTTGCCGCCGATGGTGTTCTCGAGCGCGAGCAGGCGCGTGCGCGCGAAGTGGTTGTCGATGGGCTTGATCGCGGCGGCGATCCGCTCGAGCGGCAGCGTGCCGTCGGCGGCATTGTCGATCGGCTGCGGCTGGATGCTGCCGAGCACCGCCGCGCCGCCGCCTTCATATTTGTAGGTATGGGCCTGCTGGCCGACCAGGTATTCGTCGCCGCGCCCGCAATGGGCCATCAGCGCCGCGAGATTGCTCTGCGTGCCGCTCGGAAAGAACAGGCCGGCTTCCTTGCCGGCCCGCTCGGCCACCGCGGCCTGCAATCGTGCGACGGTCGGATCATCGCCCCAGACGTCGTCGCCGAGTTCGGCGGCAGTCATCGCGGCCAGCATCGGCTGGCTCGGGCGAGTCACGGTATCGCTACGTAGATCGATCATCGGGGCGTCCTCGGAGAAGCGCCGGCATCGCCGACGCGTGAACCTGGAAAAAATCCGAGTGTACGCAATTCACTGCGCGCTTGCGTGCCGAGGCATGAAAACGGGCAGTGAACCCAGAAACAATACAGACCGGTATCCCTCGCGATGAAACCGGCGATCGCGAACGATCAGGCGTTTTCCTCGCAACAGACATGCAGGTCGCGGCCCGTGCCATCGGCCTGCACCGCGCGTTCGAGATTCGCGTTGACGCGGCATAGCAGGGTGGCGAGCTGCGCGCGCTCGTCCTCGCTGAAGCCATCGAGCGCGATGCGCCCGGCCTCGTCGAGCACGGCCTTGCCCTCGGGCAGCTTGCGCATCGCATCCTCGGTCAGGGAGATCAGGCGGCTGCGCTTGTCGGCCGGATCGGGCACGCGACATACCAGGCCGTCGCGCTCCATGCGGTTGAGCAACTGCGCCATGCTCGGCTGCTCGACCTGCATGCGCCGGGCAAGCTCGGCCTGCGACAAGGCACCGGAAACCTTCAAAAGGCCCAGCACCGGGACCTGGCTGAGCGCGAAACCGAGTTCGCGCAAGGGCCTGTCGACGACGCGCGTATAGAGCCGCGTGGTGAGGCCTACCAGTTTCAATGGAGGTGTCGATGAATCTTCCATCTCGCGGAGCATCTCTCGGAAATTAGTTGATTAAAAAATGGTAATCGATCGTCCCGGCTTTTCCCATATACGACTGTAAATAACCGTTACCAAAACCGTGAAATGTGTGAAACGAGGATTAGCCGCTGCCGCCAAAAATGCCGGCCGATTCGAACCGCGCCACGCCGGCCCTCGCACGATCGCAGTGCATCCGCCCGCACCGGAGGTGCACCGATTCAAAACGTCGGGCCGCGCAGCGCATCGACGCCGCACGATACCGTGAGCGGACGCACGGCGCGTTCCCGCCTACGAATACCCGCAATATCGACACGTGCCCCTTACGCTAAAGCTCCTTATTTGCAGACAACTTGAGCTTGATCAAAGTCTTGACGTGCGAACCCTCGGGGTCGGAGCCAACCCGTGCTTCGAAAACATTGCATATGCATGGTTTATCCCGAGGTTTATCGGGTTCGTGGCCATCCGCATGCGCTCACGACTGCCCAGGCTTCAGCGGAAATTGGCAAGCCGGCGGGATGGATGATGGCGAAAAATGCGAATGGGTTGCAATATCAGTTGCGCGCGCAACTGATATTCCCGGAAAGAAGACATAAACCATACATGCGTTCCGAAATTCGACACGATAGGTCGCGGGACCTTGCGAAGGCCTCTCGCCGAAATCTCGAAGTTTGTGATTACTAGCGTGAGAAGCTAATGCCGGCACGATAAAAGACCGGATTACGAAAAATTACCGAGGGGAGATGAAGAGGCGGGGAAATGCGTGGAAGCGCTCGGACGAGGTGCCTCGTCGAGGGTATCGTCGCTTGTCGTGGTCGGAGGAAAGCGCGTGACGATGCGAGATGCGTCGCCCCGCATGATGCCGTCGAACCCGCCGCAGCGATTCGACGCGATGTGATGCGATGCGCGGCGCGCATGCATCACATCATGCCGGGTCATGCGACAGGTCAATCAATCCGGTGGCGGCATGTCGGGCGGCGGAGGCGGTGTATATCCGCGATTGCCGCCATAAGCACCGCCCTGGTAGCCCGCGTTCGGCGGCGGTCCGCCATACGCGCCGCCACCATAGCCACCGCCGTTGCCACCATAGGCCCCGCCGCGCACGCGGCCCGGCACCGGCACGCGATCGCCGGCCGCGTACATGCATTGCATGTACGCGTAGTCGTAACGACGCTGCACGTCGTAAGCCGAGCCCTGCGCGGTACCCATGCCGACCACGCTGCCCGCCAGCAAGCCGGCACCCGCGCCGACCGCCGCGCCGCGTCCGCCGTTGAAGGCCGCGCCGGCCGCCGCGCCGAGCGCGGTGCCGATCGCCGCGCTGCCGACCGCGCTCGCGGTGGCCGCCTGGTTGGCCGACACGCCGCCGACCTGGTTGGCGGCGTACTGACGGCAGTTGCCGTCGTCGACCTGGAACTGGTCGAAGCTCTTGCCGGTGCCGGGCAAGGCCATCACGCTGGGTCCGGGCGGCATCACCGCGCAGGCGCTCAGCAAGCCGACGCCGGCCGCGGCGAACGCCCAGCGCCCGCCATTGCGAATTTCGAATCTCATGGCTCGCCTCGTCATCATTGCGGCGGCCGGGCCGGCACTTCACGCCAGCCCGACGAACAGGTCTTCACATAGGGGTAGTAGCGACGCGAGGCGTTGCAGTAATACCAATAACCCGGCTGCAGCGGCGGCGCGCCGGCCTCGGGCGGCGGCGGCGCCGGTTCGGGCTGGCCCTGCTCGACATACTCGGGCGGCGGCGCCGGCTCGACCGGCACCGCGACCAGCGGCGGCGGCGCGTAGTAGATGGGCGGCGGTCCCCAATACGGCCCCCAGCCGGGACCCCAGCCTGGGCCGATGAACACTCCCACCCGCGCCGCATGGGCGGCACTCGTGGCGGTCACGGCGGCGATCGCCGCGACGCCGAGCACGATCTTCAGTTTGCTCACTTCACGCTCCGGGATACACGGGACACTGGCCCCGCGATTGTCGATACCCGAGACGCTACTCGCGCGTGCCGCGACTTCAATTACGAGTCTGCGCAAGGATTTTGCCGGTCGTTACAAGCGTGTCGAGATGATGGCGGAATGGTCTTTCATCGTTCGATCCGCATTACCCGGTAACGCGCGGAAATATTTGGGAAGGCGACCCGGCATGCCAGCTCGGCGGCTTCGTCAGCGCAGTGGAAGCGATACGACAGGCAAGCGAAAATACCCGCCCGCCGCCGCTGCTTCGCACTGCATATGGCTCGCCCGATGCCGCGCTGTCGCAGCCTCGCGCCTTGCCCCGCCACCCTCCCGGATATAGCGGTTGATTGCCGCAGGTGCGGCGCGCCACCGCACCCAGGCCCTCGCTGATCGGCCGCCATTTTTTTGATGCTTATCAAAGCGTTATCTCGATATTGATCGAGAGCAGGAAAACTGCGCGCACAAAGTGCGACGAGTTGGCACATTTCACCGAGGAATCGCGATCCCGATACTGCCCACATCCCCGGTGCCGCGACGTATCGCGCGGCGAAGGGAGGGCCGCCCGGCACCCGCCCGCGGCCGTCGCACGATCGGTCACACGCTCATGGAAACCGCCCTGTCTGCCCTGGATCTGGCCCGCCTGCAGTTCGCCTTCACGGTCTCGTTCCACATCGTCTTCCCCGCCCTCAGCATCGGCCTCGCGAGCTTCATCGCGGTACTCGAGTATCGATGGCTGAAGACCGGCGAGCCGCACTACAAGACGCTTTGCCTCTACTGGTCGAAGATCTTCGCGGTGGCCTTCGGGATGGGCGTGGTATCGGGCGTGGTGATGAGCTACGAGTTCGGCACCAACTGGGGCGGCTTCTCTAGCTTCGCCGGCGCCGTCACCGGCCCGCTGCTGATGTACGAGGTGATGACCGCCTTCTTCCTCGAGGCCGGCTTCCTCGGCATCATGCTGTTCGGCTGGAACCGCGTGAGCCCGCGCGCCCACTTCGGCGCGACCCTGATGGTGGCGATCGGCACCCTGATCTCGACCTTCTGGATCCTCGCCTCCAACAGCTGGATGCAGACCCCGCAGGGTTTCGAGATCGTCGACGGCCGCGTGGTGCCGACCGACTGGCTCAAGATCATCTTCAATCCCTCGTTCCCGTACCGGCTCGCCCACATGGCGATCGCGGCCTTCATCGTCGCCGCGCTGGTGGTGGCCGCCACGGGCGCCTGGCACCTGCTCAAGGGCCGCCGCGACAAGACCGTCACCACCATGTTCTCGATGGCGCTGGGCCTGCTGCTGATCCTCGCGCCGATCCAGGCGGTGGTCGGCGACCAGCACGGCATCAACACGCTCAAGTACCAGCCGGCCAAGATCGCCGCGATCGAGGGCCTGTGGGAAACCGAGCAGGGCGGCACCGCGCTGAACCTGTTCGGCATCCCCGACATGCAGGCCGAAACCACCCATTACGCGCTCAAGGTGCCGCACCTCGGCAGCCTGATCCTCACGCACAGCTGGGACGGCGAGATCCGCGGCCTGAAGAGCTTCCCGGCCGAGGACCGGCCGAACTCGACCCTGGTGTTCTGGACCTTCCGCGTGATGGTCGGCCTGGGCTTCGCGATGATCGGCCTGGCACTGGCCGGCTGGCTGCTGCGCCGCCGCGGCCGCCTCTACGAGGCGCGCTGGTTCCACAAGCTCGCGCTGGTGATGGGGCCGACCGGCTTCATCACGCTGCTGGCCGGCTGGATCACCACCGAGGCCGGCCGCCAGCCCTGGGTCGTGTACGGCGTGATGCGCACCGCCAACGCCGCCTCGCCGCTGACCACGCAGCAGGTCGGGCTGTCGCTGCTGACCTTCATCTGCGTCTACTTCCTGGTGTTCGGCACCGGCATCTACTACCTGCTGAAGCTGATCAATGCCGGCCCGGCGCTGCCGGATGCGCCGCAAGGCCCGCACGGCGACGACGGCGGCAAGCGCCACGGCGAGCAATCGGGCCGCCGCCCGCTGTCCGCGCCCGAGCAGATGATCGACGCGGCCTGAACGCCTCGGCCACGACAGAACACGCACAAGGAACCATCATGGACATCACCGTCATCTGGGCAGCGATCATCGCGCTCGGCCTCTTCATGTACGTGGTGCTCGACGGCTTCGACCTCGGCATCGGCATCGTCTTCCCCTTCTTTCCCGACGAACGCGAGCGCGACCTGATGATGAACACCGTCGCGCCGGTCTGGGACGGCAACGAGACCTGGCTGGTGCTGGGCGGTGCCGGGCTGTTCGCGGCCTTCCCCGTCGTCTACTCGACGGTCTTGTCGGGGCTCTACCTGCCGCTGATCTTCATGCTGGTCTGCCTGATCTTCCGCGGCGTGTCCTTCGAGCTGCGCGCCAAGGCGCGCCGCACCAAGCATCTGTGGGACCTGGCCTTCATCGGCGGCTCGGCCGGCGCGACCTTCTTCCAGGGCATCGCGCTGGGCGCCTACCTGCAGGGCATCCCGGTGCGCGACGGCCAGTTCGCCGGCGACCCGTTCGGCTGGCTCAGCGCCTTCTCGCTGCTGACCGGGCTGGGCCTGGTGGCCACCTACGCGCTGCTCGGCTGCTGCTGGCTGGTGGCGAAGACCGAGGGCGACCTGCAGCGCCGCCTGCATCGCGTGGTGCTGCCGCTGACCCTGGTGCTGCTGGCCTTGATCGGCATCGTCAGCCTGTGGACGCCGCTGCAGGAGCCCGCCGTGGCGCAGCGCTGGTTCGGCTCGGGCCTGTTCGTCTACCTGATGCCGGTGCCGTTCCTGGTGGTGGCCTGCGGGGCCTGGATGGTTCGCGCGGTGCGCCAGCGCCGTGATACGCTGCCCTTCGTGCTCGCGCTGGCGATCGTCGCGCTCGGCTACATCGGCCTGCTGGTGAGCCTGTTCCCGTATGCGATCCCGCGCAGCGTCACGATCTGGCAGGCGGCCGCGCCGCATTCGAGCCAGGTCTTCACCCTGGTCGGCGCGGCCGTGATCATCCCGATCATCATCGCCTACACGACCTTGGGCTACTGGGTATTCCGGGGCAAGATCCGCCATGAAGACCAGCACTACTACCACCACTGAACACCGCGCCGCCGCAGCCGGCGGCAAGCGCCGACTGCCGGGCTGGCTGTGGTTCGTCCTGCTCTGGATGGGCGGCGTGGCCGGCGCGGTCGCGCTCGGCTACGCCTTCAAGATCTTCATGAACCTGACGCTGTTCGCCGTCACCAGGTAGGCCCGGGCGCTTCGGCGCCGACGCCGCGGCGCGCCGCTCAACGCAGGAACGGCGCGATCTCCTCGGCGGCCTCGCCGAACCGTTCCTGCAGGAAGTCGAGCAGCGCGCGCACCCGCGGCGCCAGGTACTGGCTGCGCTGGAACAGCGCGTGCACCGGCATCTCGGGGCAGCGCCACTCGGGCAGCAGCATCACCAGCCGCCCCGCGCGCAGATCCGCGCCCACATCCCAGATCGACTTCATCACCGCGCCGCGTCCCTCGATCGCCCATTCGCGCGCCAGCGCGCCGTCGTTGGTCTGCCGGGCGCGCGCCAGCGGCGCGCTCACCTGCACCGTCTCGCCCTCGCGCGAGAACTTCCACTGGTTCGCCACCCCCGCCGAGGAGCTGAGCAGCACGAAACGATGCTCGCCGAGTTCCTCGGGATGGCGCGGCGCGCCATGCTCGGCCAGGTAGGCGGGCGAGGCGCACAGCACGCGGCGGTTGTCGGCCAGGCGCTTGGCGACCATGCCGCTGTCGGCCGGCACGCCGAAGCGGATCGCCAGGTCGATGTCGTCGTGCAGCAGGTTCGACAGCGAATCGGCCAGCACCAGGCTCAGCGCCACCTGCGGATGCAGGTCGTTGAATTCGTCGAGCCAGCGGCGCAGCACCACGCGACCGAAATCCGAGGTCGCCGACACGCGCAGCGCGCCGCCGATCGAGGCGCGCCCGAGCTGCAGCGCGCTGCGCGCGTCGTCGAGCGTCTGCAGCGCGTGCTGGCAATGCGCGAGATAGAGCCGCCCCTCGTCGGTCAGGCGCAGCTTGCGCGTCGAGCGCTCGAACAACTGCGTGCTCAGCGCTCCCTCCAGCTTGATCAGCCGCGCGCTGGCCGCCGCCGGCGAGAGGCCGAGCTTGCGGCCGGCCGCCGACAGGCTGCCGAGGTTCGCGGCTTCCACGAAGAGACGGATGTCGCCGAGATTGTCCATGCTGGCGGGTCGCGTGATGGCGGGAGCGTGATCGGGCCGGGCACGGCAGCGCCCGGGCGGCGCCGCGCAGCGCTTCGGCGCGGCAGGGGCATGGTAACGCGACGCGCGCGCCACACGAACGGGCGCGCGGGAGAAATCGGGCGGGCCTCGCATCCATGCGCGGCCCGCCCTTCGCCCTTGCCTCGCCTCAGGCGATCGCGCCGCCGCCGTCGACCAGCACGGTCGAGCCGGTCGCATAAGGCGTCGCGGCGAGATAGACGATCGCGTTCGCGACATCCTCCGGCTGCCCCACGCGCCTCGCCGGCAGGCGCGCCGCCGCGCCCGCGTACATCTTCTCGCGCGCGGCCTCGTCGAGCTTCGACCACAGCGGCGTCGCGATCATCCCCGGCGAAACGGTATTGACGCGCACCGGCGACAGCTCCAGCGCGAGGCCGCGAGCCAGCGCCTCGAGCGCGGCATTGATCGCCCCCTGCAGCACCGACGCGCTGCTCGGCCTCACGCTGAGGAAACCCGAAACCAGCGTGAGCGAGCCGCCCTCGCGGATCCGCGCCGCCCGCGCGACGCGATAGGCGCCCCAGAACTTGCTGTCCATCGCGGCCTGCGCGTCCTTCAGTTCGAGACCGCGCACCGGGCCGGTGGCCGTCTGCGCCGCCGACACCACCACATGGTCGAACTCGCCCGCCGCATCGAGGAAGGCGCGCACGCTCGCCTCGTCGGTGATGTCCATCACGCCGGTGCGCACGCCCTGGCCGATGCGCGCCGCGCTGGCGGCCAGCTTGCCGCTGTCGCGCGAGACGATGGTCACCGTCGCGCCGCGTTCGACGAAGGCGCGCGCCGCCGCCTCGCCGATGCCCGAGCTGCCGCCCACCACCAGTACCTGCTTGCCGTCGAAATTCATGATGCCTTCCTCCCTTCGATGATTGCCGATGGACGCCCGCCCGGGCGCCCTTGCGATGCGCCCTGGTTCAGGGCTTCACGACGCCCAGTTGCCGCAGGAACGTCAGGTTGTCCTCCAGATGCCAGTTCTCGGCGATCCGGCCGTCGCGGATCCGGTAGATGTCGGTGGCGATGAAGTCGACCGGCTGGCCCTTGCCCTGCACGCCCTGGAAGCTGCCGCTGAAGTGTCCGCGAAAGCGCAGGTGCGTGATCACGCGGTCGCCGGCCACGATCATCTGCTCGACCTCGGCATGCACGTCGGGCACCGCGGCATGAAACCCCTTCGAGGCCGCCAGCGGCCCGGCCAGGCCTTGCGGCCGACCCGGCGGCAAGGTGCGGTCCATGAAGTCGGGGGCAAGCGCCTCGCGTGCCTGTGCCTCGTCGCCGGTGGTCCAGAACGTGTCGTAGAGCCGGGCCGCGCGAATCTGCGCGGCCAGTTGTTGCGGCGGCAGGCTATGGTCGACGATCAACTGCCTGGGCTGCACCAGTTGATCGTCGCCGTTCGAGGCGGCGATGGCCGGCGACGCGAAGGTCGTCGTCAACGCCAGGGCCGCGGCTGCCAGCCCCGCGCGGGCAGGTATCGATCGGGTTTTCATCCTGGATTCCCTCCTTGTTCCATCGCTCGTGAACTTCGCGAATCGTGATTCGAGAGCCGCGCGCCGCTCAGCGGGCCAGCGCCGGGTAGTCGCTGTAGCCGCGCTCGTCGCCGCCGAACAGCGTGGCGCCGTCGAAATCGGCCAGCGGCAGGCCTTCGGCGAGCCGTCGCGGCAGGTCCGGATTGGCGACGAACTTGCGTCCGAACGCGATGAAATCGGCATAACCGTTCGCCAGCACCCAGTTGGCGCGCTCGAGGTCGTACTTGCCCGCCACGATGATCGGCCGCGCGAAGCGCTCGCGGATCTCGCGGCGGAAGCTTTCGGTGAATTGCGGGGCATCGTCCCAGTCGGCCTCGACCAGGTGCAGGTAGGCGATGCCGCGCGCCTGCAGCCAGGCCGCCGCGTCGAGGATGGTCGGCAGGATGTCGGGGCAGGCCATGCCGCGCGCGGTCAGGAACGGCGCGAGGCGGATTGCGGTGCGCTCGGCGCCCACTTCCGCGGCCACCGCGTCGACCACCTCCTGCAGGAAGCGCAGGCGGTTCTCGCGCGAGCCGCCGTATTCGTCCTCGCGTCGGTTCGAGGTGGTGCGCAGGAACTGATCGACCAGGTAGCCGTTCGCGCCGTGGATCTCGACGCCGTCGAAGCCGGCCTCGATCGCCCTGCGCGCGGCCTGGCGGAAGTCCTGCACGATCTGCCGGATCTCCTCATGGCGCAGCTCGCGCGGCGTCGGGCAGTCCACCATCGCGCCGATGCCGGTGGCCGGATCGACCTTCCAGATCTGGCCGTCGAAGGGCACCGCCGAGGGCGCCACCGGCAGTTCGCCGCCGTGGAAATCGGGATGCGACATGCGCCCGACGTGCCACAGCTGCAGGAAGATGCGGCCGCCCTCGGCATGCACGGCATCGGTCACCAGGCGCCAGCCTTCGCGCTGCGCATCGCTGTGGATGCCGGGCGTGAACGAATACCCCTTGCCCTGCGGCGTGATCTGGCTGGCCTCGGTCACGATCAGCGCCGCCGAGGCGCGCTGCGCGTAGTAGCGCGCATTCATCGCGTTCGGGATGTCGCCGGGCTGGGTGCTGCGGGCACGCGTCATCGGCGCCATCACGATGCGGTGGGCGGTGTCTCGACCGGCCAGTCTGGCGGGATTGAAAAGTTCTGCAGTGCTCATGATCGATGTGTTCCTGGTGAGAAGTGGATCGGTCTGGATTCGGGTTTGGGAAGACGGAAGCGGCCTGCGCGGGGCTCAATGCGCGGCCGGGCCCAGCGCGGTGACGAATTCGAAGGCGACGCCGGGCGCGAGCGCCACGAACAACTGCAACTCGTTCGACAGCGGCACTTCGCTGAGCTGGTAGCCGATGCCGCGATGGTCCAGGCGCTCGACCAGGGCATGCCATTCGTCGCGATCCTCGATGCGCAGCGCGACATGATCGATGCGCGGCACGCTGCGCGCGGCCGTGGCCGCCACGGTGGCGCGCACCACGTGGATCACCGGGCGGCCGGCGGCATAGAACCAGCCGCCGTCCACCGCGAACGGCGGACGCGCGCCGCGCGTCAGGCCGACCACCTCGGCCAGGAAGCGGCAGGTGCTGTCGAGCTGGTCGGTGACGATGGTCGCGTGATCGAGTTGCATGATTCGCCCTGGGCGGTGAAGAACTGGTGCCCATTCTGAATACGGCGGTCGATATTGATAATTAGGCCAACGCTTGAAGTATTTTCAAATTTTTTGGAAAGATCGCGGAGGCCGAGCAAGCGACGGGCGACGGAAGGGAAAAGCGGGAGGGAGGAGCGAGGCTTCGGGCGAATGCCGAAGCGCTCGAGATCGAGGCAGGCGAGGATGCAGGGCGCAGGGCGCGCCGCTGTTCGACGATATCGAGGCCGGCCGGCTCACCGCGCCGGCCGCGCCTCGTCTCAACGGTGACGCGCGACCACGGCGGCGTCGAGCACTCGCTCGATATCGCCGAGCAGGCGATCGAACCAGCGACGCAGCGAGCCATTCGAGAGCGAACGCGGGATCGACCACGCCACCGCCTTGTAGACCTCGTTGCGACGCACCTTCGAGGCGCGGCCCGGCTCGATCCAGTTCGGGTTCGACACCAGCAGCCGCAAGGTCATCAAGCCGATCACGATCGGCCAGATGCAGGCCAGCCGCAGCCGCATCGCGCGCGGCGGGATCGCGAAGGTGTAGTCGATGCCGGCACGGTAATGCGCCAGTGCGACGCGCACCAGGTCGAACATCACCGGACGCGCGAGCTGCGAGGCATCCTGGCCGAGCAGGTCGCCGGGCGCGATGCGCCCGCGCGCGAGGCGATCGGCGGGCAGGTAGCAGCGGCCGATCCGCAGGTCCTTGGCCGCATCGCGCAGCACGTTGGTGAGCTGCAGCGCCTTGCCGAAGCGGATCCCGAGCGCCTTCATCTCGTCGGCATCGCGCTTCACCACGCCGGGCTCGTGCAGGAAGGTCATGGTGGTCCAGAACTCGCCGACGCAGCCGGCCACCATGTAGGTGTAGCGATCGAGCGCGGCATCGTCGGGCAACGCGACCAGTTGCCCCGATGTTTCGTCCGGGAACGTGACCAGGTCGAATTCCATGCCCTCGCTCAGCGTCGTGACGATGCCGCGCACGGCCGCGCGATCGGCGTCGTCGAGCTGCGCCAGGATCCCGAGCGCCGGGCCCAGCGACTCGAGCAGCACCTTCTCGTCGGAATCGGTCTGCTGGCCCGCCACCTCGGCGGCGATGCTGCGCAGCGCGGCCTCGTCGGGCCGGCCATTGACCTGCGCGCGCAGCGACAGCAGCCATTCGAGGCGCCGCGCCGGCGGCAGCAGCGAAGTGTCGGCGATCGTGTCGGCCGCGCGGGCCAGCAGATAGGCCAGGCCGATCGGATCGCGCATGCCGACGGGCAGCACGGCGAGCGTCAGGTAGAACGAGCGCGATACCCCTTTCAGCAGGGGGCCGAGCAGGAACGCGCGGGAAGCTTGGGTCATGCGATATGGGATCAGTCGTGAATTCCGGGCTGCCGCATTGTAGCCGGCAATGCGGCCGGGGCTGTGGCGGGAGGGCGTTGACGGTTTATGCGCAAAAAGTTTTATTTTTTTAGTGCGGTAAAAGTCGCGCCTTCCGGCTTCACGACTCGGGCTCAGGCGTTGATCGTGGCCTCCGCGTGCGCCACGCTCTCCAGCACCCAACAAACCCAGAAATCCTTCTCGACGTTCTGCACTGCCGTGCCCAGGCGCGCCGCCGTCCCCACGAACAAATCGCGACGGCTCGCATCGCTCGCCGCGATCACTTCCCGAAATGCCTCGTTCACCCAAGCCCTCCGCCATCGACTGGCGGCGCCGTGTTTTCAATCGGCTGTCCCGGCGACGCCCAATTGGCGAGAGTCAATGATTTCCGGATTCAAACTCAGGAGCGAACGCAAGAATTCCTGTATCCAGGTCGGCAAATACGCAAAACCCTGAGCAAGATCAGCCGCAATGGCCTTCCCATGCTTCGAATCCGCGAGCACTGAGCGGAGCCGGGCACGAACCCGGTCGCCGTCGTCGGGCAGGCTGTCCTTGAGCCAATGGAGCGCCTGCACGACCCGCATCGCGGGCCGTCCAGCCCAGTAGAGACGGCTCGGAGCGGTCTGCTTGAAGTCGATCAGGAGGTTGTCCAGTCGAATGGACCGGCGACGAGCATCGGTATGAATGGTCACGCGAGCGGGAACCGCATCGGTCAACCCAAGGTCGTTGGCTGCCGTCATGCCGTCGACCAGCAATCGCAGTTGGTCGCGACGGGCGATCGCGTCGAGCACGGCGCGGTAGTCGGGCGTCGTCGGCCGCCTGGTCAGTGGATTGAACGACGGCAAGCCATACAGCCCTCGATCGATACGGCACAGGTCACCACTGGCGACCAGGCGCTGCAAGGTCTTGTCTACCACGTCGCGCGAGCCCAGATGCGCGAAATCGGCGGGCACCCAGACAGAGCCAGGAGCCGCGGCAGCTACGAGCGAAACGATACGAGCGCTGATGTTCGACATGTCGAAGGACCGATTTGTCCGAAATTTGTAGTTCTTTTTCGGACAAAAATCAAGCAAAAATTGTCCGGGGAAATGCTACAAATTTCGGACAATTTTCGAAGAAAGGCCTCAGGCGATTTGCTTCGCTCTCCGCTCCCCCACCGCGATGCGTACAATCGCACCCATTTGAACCCAAGGTGGTGCCGACGATGGCAATGAAGAAGACGGATCTGGAAAAGAACAAGGCGCTGAAGCTGACGCAATCGATGAAGGCATCGAGCTCGCAGCGCTTCGGCAAGGGCGCGACCGACACGGCCGCGCTCGACCGGCGCGAGCGCCGTCGCATCGAGCAGGCGCAAGGCCTGGTGCCGTTCGCCTGCAAGCTCAATGTCGAGCTGGTTGCGGACCTGCAGAAGCAAGCGGCCGATCATCCCGAAGGCATGACCGGCCTGTTGACCGAGCTGCTGACGGCCGGCCTCGCGCAACGCGCGCAATAAGGCCGAAGCCGGCGGCCCGCAGCCAGCCTGGCTGCCGGGCACCGGCCCCTTGCGGGCCCGGCGAGTCCCCCCTCGCGCCGCGGCCCCGGCCTTCCGATACGCGGCACGACCCTTTCGGCCAGGCTCGCCGCGCTTACCTCCCCTCACGCCACCGCCGGAAAATCCAGCGTCGTATCGTTGGCGCGATTCACTAGGTTGGTGAACGTGATCGACGCGATCGCCAGGCTGACCTCGATCACCTGACGTTCCGTGAAGCCGGCCGCGATGAAGTGGTCGAGTTGCTCGGCCGGCACCGTGCCGCGCGTGCTCACCACGCTGCGCACATAGGTCACCAGCGCGTCGCGCTTCACGTCGCCGGTCGGCTCGCCGGCGCGGATCTGGCGCATCGCTTCCGGCGACAGCCCGGCGAACTTGCCGGCCAGCGTATGGGCGGCGATACAGTAGTCACAGCCGGCGTTCTCGCTGACGGCGAGCTTGATCGTCTCGATCTCGGCCTTGCTCAGCGTGCCGCCGGCCAGGATCGCGTCGATGCCGAGCATGGCGGCCAGCGCTTCGGGATGGTGGGTGCCGATCGTCGCGTAGGCGTTCGGCACCTTGCCGACGGCCTTGCGGATCTTCGTGAACAGTTCGGCGGTGCTGCCGGTTGCATCGGCGACGGCGAGGGTGGACAGACGGGACATGGTGCGCTCCTGGTTTCAGTGGGTCGTCACGGCTGTGACGGTGAAGCCAGTTTAGGCGCGTCAGGCGAGTTGATTAATGCTCGCATCTCGCATATTCATGCTCGTTCGTCTCATCACATCCACCCTCACGTCACATCAATCCCAGCCGCCCGCCAGCGCCCGGTAGAGATCGACGCTCGCCTGCGCGCGCCGCATGCGCCCTTCCACGGCGGCATCCTCCGCCTGCAGCCTCGCGCCTTGCGCGTCGAGCACCTCGTAATAGCCGATCGCGCCCGCCTCGAAACGCGCGCGTGCCAGTTGCACGGCCCGCGTGCTGTCCGTCGCGGCCTGGTCCAGATGGCCGCTCTCCTCGCGCGTGCGGCCCACGTGCAGCAAGGCGTTCTCGGTGTCCTCCAGCGCCAGCAGCACGGTCTGCCGATACTGCGCCAGTTGCCCGGCCGCATCGGCGCGGCTGGCGGCGATCCGCGCGCGCACGCGCCCCACGTCGAGGAAGGACCAGTCCACGCCCAGCGCGGCCAGATGCGTGTCGCTGCCCGCGCCGAACACGCCGTAGCCGGCCGTCGCGCTGCCGAGCAGGCCCGATAGCGTGAAGCGCGGGAACAGGTCGGCGGTGGCGACGCCCACCTGCGCCGTTGCGGCATGCAGGCGCGCCTCGGCGGCCGCGATATCGGGCCGGCGGCGCAGCAACTCGCCCGGCGTGCCGGGGTCGAGCGTCGCCGTCAGCGCAGGTAGTGCGGCGGGCGTCTCGAGTTCGGCGATCAGTGCCTCCGGCGCCTGCCCTGTCAGCACCGCGAGCCGATGCTGGTCCACCCCGACCGCCGCCTGGTAGAACGCGATCCGCGAGCGGGTCGATTCGAACTGCGAACGAGCGCGCGCGGCATCGAGTTCGGAACCGCGCCCGGCCGCCACGCGCGCCTCGACCAGCGCCAGCGTGCTGCGCTGGTTGTCGACGTTCTCGCGCGCCACGGCCAGGCGCGTCTGCGAGCCGCGCAGATCGACATAGGCCGAGGCGACATCCGCCGCGATCGCGACGCGCACCGCGCGCAGGTCGGCCGCGCTCGCCGCCGCCGAGGCGCGCTGCGATTCGACGCCGCGACGCACGCGCCCGAACAGGTCGAGCTCCCACGAGGCATTGATGCCGCCGCTGGAAATCGCCGTGTCGCGCTGGTCGCGCGGCGCGCCGAAGGCCTGGCTGCGGCTCAGCAACTGGCGCCCCACCTGGCCGCTCGCGGTGATCGTCGGCAACAGGTCGAAGCGCGCCTCGCCGAGCAGGGCATTGGCCGCGTCGTGGCGCGACACGGCGAGCTTCACGTCCTGGTTGGCGTCGAAGGCCATCGTGATCAGCCGGCTCAGTTGCGCATCGCCGAAGCCCTGCCAGAAGGCCAGATCGGCATCGCGGCCGAGCGGCTTCGACGACGGCTCCGACGCGGCCGACGCGGCCGGCGCATCCACCGAACTCGCCGGCTTCGTCACGCTCGCGTCCGCGCGCGCATAGCGCTCGGGCAGCGCCAGCTCGGGCCGCCGGAAATCGTGGCCCACCATGCAGGCCGACAGCCAGCAGGCCAGCCCGGTCGCCGCGGCGAGCCGGGTCAAACGCAGGTGCCCGCTCATCGACGATCTCCTTCCAGCGTGGCCGGATGTTCGCTCCAGCTGGCCGGCTTCCGGTGCGCGAGCTTGCGGATCGCGACATAGAACACCGGCGTGAGGAACAGCCCGAACAGCGTGACGCCGAGCATGCCGGCGAACACCGTCACGCCGGTGGCCGCGCGCACCTCGCTGCCGGCGCCATGGCCGAGCAGCAGCGGCACCGATCCGGCGATGAAGGCGATCGAGGTCATCACGATCGGGCGCAGCCGCAGGCGGCAGGCCTCGAGCGCGGCCTCGACGGTTTCCATGCCCTGGATCTCGAGCTCGCGCGCGAACTCCACGATCAGGATCGCGTTCTTGCAGGCGAGCCCCATCAGCACCACCAGGCCGACCTGCACGAACACGTTGTTGTCGCCGCCGGACAGCCACACGCCGAACAGCGCGGCGCACAGGCAGACCGGCACGATCAGGATCACCGCCAGCGGCAGGGTCCAGCTCTCGTAGAGCGAGGCCAGCACCAGGAACACCAGCATCACCGCGAGCGGGAACACCACCAGCGCGGCCTGACTCTGCGTGACCTGCTGGTAGCTGAGGTCGGTCCATTCGAGCCGGATGCCGGGCGGCAGCACCTCCTTGGCGATGCGCTCCAGCGTGGCGATGGTCTGCGCCGACGACAGCACGCGCGGGTCCGCCTCGCCGATCAGGTCGGCTGCCGGATAACCGTTGTAGCGGATCACCGGATCGGGTCCGAACGACGGCGTGAGTGTCACCATCGAGCCGACCGGCACCATCTCGCCGGCCGCGTTGCGCACCCGCAGGCTGCCGATGTCGGCGGCCGTCTGGCGATAGTTCGAATCGGCCTGCACCATCACGCGATAGACGCGCCCGAAGGCGTTGAAGTCGTTCACGTAGGCCGAGCCGAGATAGACCTGCAAGGTGCTGAACAGCTCGGTCAGCGCCACGCCCTGGGCCTTGGCCTTGATGCGGTCGACCTTCACCTCGATCTGCGGGATATTGGCCTGGTAGGTGCTGACGGGATAGTGCATGCCCGGGGTCCTGGCCACCGCGGCCTGGAACGCGCCGAGCGCGCCCTGCAGCGCGCCGTAGCCGAGCCCGGCGCGATCCTCCAGATACAGTGCGTAGCCCGAACCATTGCCGAGGCCCTGGATCGGCGGCGGCAGCAGCGCATAGGCGAAGCCGTCCTTGATCGCGCCGAAGCGCGCATTGAGCTCGGCATTGATCTGCGCGGCGCTGCGGCGGCGCTGGTCGAAGGGCTTGAGGATGATGTAGGAGTTCGTCACGTTGGGCGTGTTGACGCTTTGCAGCGCGTTGAGCCCGGCATAGGCGGGCACCGAATCGATGCCCTCCACGCCGTGCGCGATCTCGATCATGCGGCGCGTCACCGCCTCGGTGCGCGCCAGCGAGGCGCCCTCGGGCAGCTTCGCGCCGGCGAACAGGTAGAGCTTGTCCTGCACCGGGATGAAGCCGCCGGGCACGGCATGGAACAGCCAGCCGGTGCCGGCGAGCAGCAGCGCATAGATCGCGAACACGCCGCCGCGCCGCCCCAGCGTGCGCGCCACCACGCCGTGGTAACGCGTCGAGCTGCGCTCGACGAGCCGGTTGAACGGCCGGAACAGCCAGCCCAGCGAACGCTCGAGCACGCGCGTAAGCGCATCGGGCGGCGCGTCGTGCGGCCGGAGCAGGCGCGCGGCCAGCGCCGGCGAGAGGGTCAGCGAGTTGATCGCGGAGATCACCGTGGAGATCGCGATGGTGACCGCGAACTGCTTGTAGAACTGCCCCGTCACGCCGGACAGGAAGGCCATCGGCACGAAGGCGGCGCACAGCACCAGCGCGATCGCCACGATCGGTCCGCTGACCTCGCGCATCGCCTGGCCGGCGGCCGCGCGCGGCGGCAGGCCCTGCGCGATGTTGCGCTCGACGTTCTCGACCACCACGATCGCGTCGTCCACCACGATGCCGATCGCCAGCACCAGGCCGAACAGCGTGAGCGTGTTGATCGAGTAGCCGAGCACGTAGAGCCAGGCGAAGGTGCCGACGATCGACACCGGCACGGCCACCAGCGGGATGATCGAGGCGCGCCAGGTCTGCAGGAACAGGATCACCACCAGCACCACCAGCACCACGGCCTCGATCAGCGTGTGCTGCACCGCGCGGATCGATTCGCGCACGAACACGGTCGGGTCCCACACGGGCTTGTAGGCCAGCCCCGCCGGAAAGCGCGTCGACAGCTCGTCGAGCCGCGCGTAGACGGCCTTCGCCACCGCCAGCGCATTCGCGCCCGGCGACAGGAAGATGCCGATGGTGGCCTGGTGACTGCCGTCCAGGCGCGCGTCGAGCGTGTAGTCGCCGGCGCCCAGTTCGATGCGCGCCACGTCGGCGAGCTTGACCACCTGGCCGTCCTCGCCGTTCTTCAGCACGATCTCGCCGAACTCGCGCGGCGAGCGCAGCCGGCCGCGCACGTTGATCGGCACCAGCGAATCGCGCCGTGCCGCCGAAGGCTCGGCGCCGAGCTGACCGGCCGAGACCTGCACGTTCTGCTCGCGCACCGCGGCCAGCACGTCGTTGGCCGTCAGGCCGCGCGAGGCGAGCCGGTTCGGGTCGAGCCAGATGCGCATCGCGTAGTCGCCCGAGCCGTACAGCTCGACGTCGCCGATGCCGGGAATCCGCGACAGCTCGTCCTTCACGTGCAGGGTCGCGTAATTGCGCAGGTACAGCGAGTCGTGGCTGTTGTCGGGCGAGTAGAGGCTGGCGTACATCAGCGGCGTGGGCGACTGCTTCTGGGTGGTCACGCCGTATTGCCGGACCTCGTCGGGCAGGCGACTGAGCGCCTGGCTGACGCGGTTCTGCACGCGCACCGCCGCCGTGTCGGGATCGACGCCGGGCAGGAAGGTGATCACCACCTGCAGGCTGCCGTCGGAGCCGGCCACCGACTTCATGTACATGATCCCCTCGACGCCGTTGATCGCCTCCTCCAGCGGCTCGGCGACCGATTCGGCGATGTCCTTGGGATTGGCGCCGGGGTAGGTCGCGCGCACCACCACGCTGGGCGGCACGACCTCGGGATATTCGCCGGCCGGCAGGATCGGGATGGCGATCAGGCCCAGCGCGAAGGTGATGACCGACAGCACGATCGCGAAGATCGGCCGGTCGATGAAGAACCGCGAGATATTCATGGCAGTTCCCCGCTCAGGACCGGGACGCGGCGGAAGCCGCCGCCGGCGAGGCGGCCAGCGGCGCGGGCTTGATCGGCGCGCCGGGGAAGGCGATGCGCTGCACGCCGTCCACCACCACGCGCTCGCCGCCGCGCAGGCCGGCCTCGATCACGCGTTCGCCGCCGATCTCGCGGCCGATCTTCACGTCGCGCCGCTGCGCGCGGTTGTCGGCGCTGACCACGTAGACGTAGCGGCGATCCTGGTCGGCCAGCACCGCCTTGTCGTCGACCAGCAGCAGCGTGTCGTCGCGGCCGCTGCCGAGCTGCACGCGCGCATAGAGGCCGGGCGTGAGCCGCCGCTCGGGATTGGCGAGCCGCACGCGGGCGCGGATCGTGCCGGTCGCCGGATCGACGCGGTTGTCCTGGAAGTCGATGCTGCCCGCATGCGGAAAGCCGCTCTCGTCGGCCAGCCCGACATGCACCGCGCGGCTCGCGCCGATCGCCGGCTGGCCGGCGTCGCCGCCTTGCGCCGTGTAGCGCAGGTAGCTCTGCTCGTCGCAATCGAAATACACGTAGACCGGGTCCTGCGAGACGATGCTGGTCAGCAGCGTCTGGTCGGCGCGCGCCAGGTTGCCGACCGTCAGCGCGGCGCGTCCCGCGCGCCCGGCGATCGGCGAGCGCACTTCCGTGTAGTCGAGATCGAGCTTCGCCTCGTCGACCGCGGCCTGCGCGGCATGCAGGTCCGCCTCGGCCTGCGCGGCGGTGGCCTGCGCGTTGTCGAGCTCCTCCTGCGAGGTCGCGTGCGAGCTCATCAAGGCGCGCACCCGAGCGAGCTGCACCCCGGCCAGTTGCAGGGCCG
Source organism: Burkholderia sp. Ax-1720 (assembly GCF_011753035.1). NCBI lineage: Bacteria > Pseudomonadati > Pseudomonadota > Betaproteobacteria > Burkholderiales > Burkholderiaceae > Burkholderia > Burkholderia sp. Ax-1720. The sequence continues at coordinate 63,775 of NZ_VWWK01000022.1, forward strand.
CCTGCGCGCGCTGGCGCTGTGCCTCGGCGCGATCGAGCGCGATCCGGTAGGGGCGCTGGTCGATCACGAACAGCACCGCGCCGGCCGCCACCGTATCGCCTTCGCGATAGGCCAGCCGCTGCAGGTAGCCGCTCACGCGCGGACGCAGTTCGACCGCGTCGATCGCCTCGACGCGGCCGTTGAACTCGTCGGTGAGGCGCACCGCGCGCGGCGCGACCGTCACGAAGCCCACTTCGGGCGCGGGGGGATTGCCGGGGGAAGCCGGGCGCTGGCAGGCGGCCAGGGCCGGCAGGAGAAGACTGGCGAGCAGCCATGTGCGCCAGGCGCACGCGGGCTTTCGCCGAAACTCGGGGCGAGTCGCGGACATCGTCGAACCTTGAGGAGTAGACTGGCGGGCAGTCTAGAAGCTCAAGTTAACTTGAAGTAAAGCGAAATTTCAGGGAGGCTCGAATGACCGTCCAACGCGAGACCCCGGACCCGCTGATGCCGATCAGCGAGGTGGCCAAACGCAGCGGCGTGGCCGCCTCGGCGCTGCGTTTCTACGAATCGCGCGGGCTGATCGAATCGGTGCGGCAGGGCAGCAGCCGGCGCTCGTTCCCGCGCTCCTCGCTGCGCCGCATCGCTTTCATCGTGTTCGCGCAGCGCATCGGCTATTCCCTGGACGAGATCGCCGAGCAACTGGCCAGCCTGCCCACCGCCAAGCTGCCGGCCAATCGCGACTGGCAGCGGCTCTCGGCAGGATGGAAGCAGCGCGTGAGGGACAAGATCGAGGAGCTGGAGCGGCTCGATATCGACCTGGACCACTGCATCGGCTGCGGGTGCCTGTCGCTCAAGCGCTGCAAGCTGACCAACCCCAACGACCGGGCCGCGCGCTCGGGGCCCGGCGCGCGGCGCTGGCTCGGCGATCCGCCGCCGGAGGATCTGCCGCCGGTAGTCGCCGCGGATGCCGAACGCGGCGAGGACTGAATTCAGGCCGCGACCGTCGGCTCCTGCGCGCCGCGCCGCCCGCGCATAGGCACACCCGTCCTCGACTGCCGATAGACGCGCCTGGCCAGCTCCAGGAAGGCCGTCATCGCGCTCGACACATAGCTGTCCTCACGACGCACGAACAGCGTCTCCACCATCGCCAGCTCGCGCGGCAGGCGGTGGATGGCGACGTCGCCGGCGGTCACCGCGTCGGCCACCACGCCCTTGGGCAGCAGGGTGATGCCGACGCCTGCCGACACGCAGTTGACGATCGCGTCGAGCGAGCCGAATTCGAGCGGCCTGGCCACCACGATCCCCAATCCCGCGAGAAACGCGTCGAGCCGCTGGCGATACGAGCAGCCGAACTGGAACACCACCGTCTTCAGGTCGCGCGCGCCGGGCAGGTCCTTCAGGGTGCGGATCGCCGGGCTGGTCACCAGTACCAGCTCCTCGGTGAACACCGGCTCGACGTGCAGGGCCGGATGCCGGATCGGCCCGGCCACGAAGGCGCCGTCGAGCCGGTAGTCGATCACGTCCTGCATCAGCCCGGCGGTGGTGCCGGCGCTCACCACCAGCCGCACGTCGGGCCAGGTGCGCGCGTATTCGGTCAGCAGCGGCGACAGGCGCAGCGCCATGGTGGTTTCGAGCGTGCCCAGCGTGAGCGTGCCGGTCGGCTCGCCGCTGTCGGTGGCCGCGGCGCGCGCCTCCGACACCAGTTGCGAGATGCGGCCGACGAAGGGCAGCATGCGCTGCGCGGCCGGCGTGATGGTCACGCCGCGCGCGTGACGCTGGAACAGCGCCACGCCGAGTTCGTCCTCGAGCGCGCGGATCCGCGCGGTCACGTTCGACTGCACCGTGTGCAGCTCCGCCGCCGCCTTGTTCATGCTGCCATGGCGGGCGACGGCTTCGAAGGTCTTCAGGTCGGCTATGTCCATGATCGTCAGGAGTACGCGTGAAAACGTGCAGGCGCCGCGCGGGCTATCGATGAAGCGATTGTAGCGAGGCGGCCCGCGCGCCGGGTAACGGGAAATCAGCATAACAGCTATCTCGATTCCAGATATCCCTTATCTCGACAAATCAGTTCTGAGGATCGGTGATCGCGCGTACGCTGCGGCTATCGAATCGAGTGAAGGGAATGCTTATGGAACGCGCCGTCGACTCCCCCGCCCACGCGAGGCGCGAGACGCCCGGCGTGAGCCTCGGGCGGGCCACCCTGTCCGGCTTCAGCGCCAGCCTGGTCGGCATCGGCCTGGCGCGCTTCGCCTATACGCCGCTGCTGCCGGCGATCGTCGACGCGCACTGGTTCGCGCCCTCGCTGGCCGCCTATCTCGGCGCGGCCAACCTGGCGGGCTACCTGGGCGGCGCGCTGGCGGGCCGCGCGCTGGCCGCCCGGGCCGGCGTCACGCTGACGCTGCGCACCATGATGCTGCTGGCCACTCTCGCCTTCGTGGCCTGCGCCTGGCCGCTGTCCTTCAGCTGGTTCTTCGCCTGGCGTTTCCTGGCCGGTATCGCCGGCGGCGCGCTGATGGTGCTGGCCGCCCCGACCGTGCTCGCGCACGTTCCGGCCTCGCGCCGCGGCCTGGCCGGCGGCGTGATCTTCATGGGCGTGGGCGTAGGCGTGGTGGCCTCGGGCACGGTCGTGCCGCTGCTGCTGCAGCGCAGCCTGCAGGACACCTGGCTCGGGCTGGCCCTGCTCTCGCTGGTGCTGACCGCGCTGGCCTGGCACGGCTGGCCGCGCGAGACGGCGCCACGCGCCGCCGCGCCGGCGAGGCATCGCCGCACGAGCACGCCGCGCCCGCTGCGCGCGCTCTACGCCGAATACGCGCTGAACGCGGCCGGCTGGGTGCCGCACATGATCTTCCTGGTCGACTACGTCACGCGCGGCCTCGGCCAGAGCCTGCAGGTGGGCGCCGAATACTGGGTGCTGTTCGGCGTCGGCGCCACGCTGGGGCCGGTGCTGGCCGGCGCGCTGGCCGACCGGATAGGCTTCGGCCACGCGCTGCGCCTGGCCTTCGTGCTCGAGATCGGCGGCGTGGCGATTCCCGCGCTCGGGCTCGGGCCGTTCTGGCTGATGCTGTCGAGCGTGGTGGTCGGCGCCTTCGTCACGGGCACCGTGCCGCTGGTGCTGGGGCGCCTGCACGAGCTGCTCGCCCATCATCCCTCGCGGCAGGACCCGGCGTGGCGCACCGCCACGGTCGGCTTCGCGCTGTGCCAGGCGCTCGCCGCCTACGGCCTGTCCTACGTGTTCTCGCAGAACGGCGGCGACTACCGCATGCTGTTCGCGATCGGCACCGCGGCGATGGTGCTGGCGCTCGCGATCGACCTCGTCGCCGGCATCCAGGCCCGCAAGGCCTGAGCCCCGCACGGCTCACCCAAGGAAGACGCCACCATGTCCCGCCCCGCCGCCGCTCCCGAGCTCGCCGTCCCGCCCGTTTCCACCCAGCCGCCCGAGGCGCGCGCCTACGTCGAGCGCAACGCCGCCTACTGGCGCCGCAACCTCGCCGTCTGCGTGTTCGGCTCGTTCACCACCCTGGTGAGCCTGAGCATGCTGCTGCCCTTCCTGCCGCTCTATGTCGAGCAGCTCGGCGTGCATTCGCCGGCCGGCATCGTGCAGTGGTCGGGCGTGGCCTTCGGCGCGACCTTCTTCGGCACGGCGATCACCGCGCCGCTGTGGGGGCGCCTGGCCGACCGCTACGGCCGCAAGCCGATGCTGGTGCGCGCCGCGCTCGGCATGGCGGTGGTGATGTCGCTGATCGGCATCGCGCACAGCGTCGCGCAACTGGTGGCGCTGCGCCTCGCGGCCGGCCTGATCGGCGGCTACGCCTCGGCCTCGATCGTGATGGTCGGCACCCAGGCGCCGCGCGAGCGCGCCGGCTGGGCGCTCGGCGTGCTGTCCACCGGCGCGCTCGCCGGCAACCTGGTGGGGCCGCTGGTGGGCGGCTTCCTGCCGGGCCTGGTCGGCATTCGCGGCACCTTCTTCGTGGGCGGCGCGATGATCGCGGTGGCCGCGGCGGCCACCATCGGCCTGGTGCGCGAGGATTTCGACCGGCGCATCGACGCGCGCCGCCACGGCGCCGGTGCCACGAAGGCCGGCCAGGCCGCCTTGCCTCGCGCCGCCGGCCGCGCCGCGCTCGGCGCGCTGCTGCTGACCGCCATGATGGTGCTGCTCGCCAACATGTCGATCGAGCCGATCATCACCGTCTACATCGGCCAGCTCGGCGTGGCGCATGCCGCGCTGGCGCGCACCGCCGGCATCGTGATGGCCGCCTCGGCCTTCGGCAGCATGCTGACCGCGCCGCGCCTGGGCGCGCTGGCGGATCGCATCGGCGGCTGGCCGGTGATCATCGGCTGCCTGCTGGTGACGGGCCTGGTGATGCTGCCGCAGGCCTTCGTCACGCACTGGTGGCAGCTCGCCGTGCTGCGCGGCGCGATGGGCATGTCGCTGGCCGGCCTGCTGCCGGCGATCGCCAAGCTGGTGCGCCATTCGGTCGAGGAACACCGCTCCGGCAGCGTGCTCGGCTACCTGCAGTCGGCGCAGTTCTCGGGGCAGGTGGTGGGGCCGCTGATCGGCGGGCAGATCGGCGCGCATGTCGGGCTGCATGCGGTGTTCTTCGTCACCAGCGCGCTGCTGGTGCTGTGCGCGGCGCTGAATGCCTGGATCCACTTCCGGGGCCGGATCGCCAGTTCGGTGGCACGCTGAGGCAGACTGCGGCGGCGTTCGGCGATATCGCTCCGAATCGGCGCAAATCTCGCGCCCCGCCCGGCATTGCTGCGTCGCACGAATTATTTTTTTCGGGCTTGGCGCGGGACTATTGACGTGCGATAACCGGGTTATCCCTTAGTCACCCGGAGCAAGACGATGGCCACGCTCGAGGCGTTCCGCTCGGTGCTCGACGACGCGCACACGCCGGAAATCATCCGCAACCACATCATCGATTCGCTGCAGTACGCGCTGCGCAACTACGGCCAGGTGTTCACCACCAAGGAAGTGGAATGGCTCAGCACCTGGGACGATCCGCGCATTCCGCTGGCGGCGCGCAAGGAGATCGCCAAGCGCGAGCCGGCGCACGCCGACTGAAGCATTGGGGCTGAAGCACCGGGGCTAAAGCATTGAGGCAGCGGGTCGGCCGTGCCGCGCGCACGAGCCGGCCCGCGCATCGGCCGCCGCCTGCGCCGCCGATGCGCCACGAGGGCCCGCGCCGTCCATCGGCGCGGGCCCTCGCGTTCATTTGAGCCCGAAGTCGACGCGCGTGGTCGCGCCCTTGTCCTCGATGCCCTTGGCGTCGAGCCTGGGCGCCACGATGAACATCCGGCTCGCATCCACCTTGCCGTCCAGGTACTGGCGCACCGCCTGCGCGCGTTGCTGGGCCAGCTCGCGCAGGGCCGCGTCGTCGGCCGGCGCATGCGCCTCGAGCGCGGCCTTCATGTCCGCGTCGGGCAGCGTCTTCTGCATGCCGATCAGGTTGCGCGGCTTCTTGAAGTCGGCCGCCTTGTAGGCCTTGGTCAGGTACTTCGTGTATTCCTCCGGCGTGACCTTGACCGTCATCGGGTCGATGCTCTCGCCCTGCCCCACCACGTCCTTGAGCTTCTGCTGGCGCACCAGGCGCTCGACATAGGCATCGCGCAGGCCCGGCGCGTCGCGCGCGGGATCGACGCGGCCCGTCAGGTCGAGGCGGATCGAGGGCTTCTCGGCCAGCATCTTCGAGATGGTGTCGAGCTTCTGCCTGGAGGCGTCGGTGAGCGTGGCCACGCCCGGCGCGAATTCGACGTAGCCGAGCTCCTCGCCGTTGCCGCCGAAGGCGCTGGCGATCAGCGAGAACGGCGCCGTCACCGCCTTCTTCAGCAGGTTCAGCACGGCATGCCAGATCAGCCCGCCGATGCTGAACTCGGGGTTCGACAGCGAGCCCGACACGGGGATGTTCACGTCGATCTCGCCGCGCGAGTTCTTCAGCAGCGAGATCGCCAGGCGCACCGGCAGCTTGGTGGCCGTGTCGTTGTCGATGTGGTCGCCGAAGGTGAGCTGGTCGATGAAGATGTGGTTGTTGGCGCTGAGCTGGTCGTCGGCGAGCTGGTAGTGCAGGTCGACGTTGAGCTTGCCCTTGGTGATCGGGTAGCCGGCGTACTTCGCCGAGTAGGGCGTCAGGTTGGTCAGCTCGATGCCGTGCGCCGAGGCCGTCAGGTCCAGCGCCGGCTTGGCGATCAGCGGATTGACCGAGCCCTTGATCGAGATCGGGCCGTTGCCGGCCAGGCTGGCCGCGATGTCGACCGGCGCGCTGGTCTGCGAATCGGTACCGAACGCGCCCACCGTGCCCTTGATCGCCACCAGGTCGGCCGTGTAGTTCGGGCGGATGAAGTTGTCGGTATAGGTGACGCGGCCGTCCTGCAGCACCAGTTCGCCGAAGCGCATCCGCACCGGCTGGCTCGGCGCCGGCGCGGCCTTCACCACCACGCTCGGCACCGAGGCCGGCAGCGGCGCGGCGGCGCCCGAGGCGGCGTTGGCCGAGGCCAGCGTGCCGGCCACGCTGGAGGCGGCCG